>CAZFGP010000024.1:0-33600 GCA_964518685.1 uncultured Terrimonas sp. | reverse complement strand
ATATTAAAATATTTGCATCCATTTTGCCAAAAGTTTAAAAATACCGGAGCAGGTTCAATAATATCAAAGCCAGCCGATTTCAAAGTGCGGAAAGTGGCTTCAACATCATGCACATCAAAGGCAATATGATCTATATGACCATCTTTCCGCTGTCGAATCATATCCAGGTTTCTTTCAGGAAGTTGATACAATTCAATAATAATACTATCCCGTTTCATCATCCGGCAGATTCCGCCTGCCCCCTCATGCTGAAAGGGCCCCTCCATCACCCTGCTAAAGCCAAGACGATTATAAAAAACTTCTGAACGCACTATATCCGTTACCGGAATGCCAATATGCTGGATAGAACGAATGTCAATCTGTACAGAATTTTCCATTCCATGAAATTAATACTCAACTCCCTCTTTGAGAACCCGTGTTGCTTTGTTTATTCACAAAACCTGTTGATTTCGGCTTGGGTATGAACTTCGAAGCCTGATTATTTCCTGAGCCGGCTTTTTTACTTCCTTTCTTTTTGCCCTTGTTGTGTTGTTGATTCAGCAATGACATAACAGTAAAATTTTCTTAAAGATAATACTTCTTTGATTTTGAATGTTTATGAAGATAGGAAGGAAATGCAGGCAAGGGCAAATTTTGGAGTTATTCGGTATAATCCGCTACATTTATATAAAGGATTGAGTGCTGTATTAATGATATTTTAACGAATGGTATGACCACGAATGCCCAAATAATTCCGTGCATTCGTTGCGGTTCTAATATAGTGCCTATTATTATATTCACCATAATCTGTTCATTATGTCTACCCGTAGGTATTTTTTGCAAAAACTTTCACTGGGAATAGGAGCCATGGCTCTTACACCCTTTACTTCTAACGCCTTTGCTTTCTCACATTTTGGAAAACCCCAAAAACAGTTACGCATTGCCCTGATGGGATTAGGTGGCTATGCCAATATTGTAGCCCGTGCTATGAAAGATTGCAAACTGGCGGAGTTAAAAGGCATCATTACCGGAACGCCTTCAAAAATTCCCCTATGGCAAAAAAATTATAATATTCCCGATAAAAATATATACAACTATAATACCCTCCACAGGATTTCCGATAATCCGGATATTGATATGGTATATATTACGACTCCCAATTCTCTGCACCATAAAAATGTACTGCAGGTGGCGGCAACAGGTAAACATGTCCTTTGTGAAAAGCCACTCGCTGACAATGCACAGCAGGCAAGAGAAATGATAGCTGCATGCAAAGCAGCGGGAGTGAGATTTTACGTAGGTTACCGGATGCATTTTGAACCGCATACCCGTGAATTAATCAGGATGCGTAAAGCGGGAGAATTTGGAAAAATCATGCATGTCAATAATTATATGGGATTTCGAATTGGAGATCCAAACCAATGGCGTTTAAAAAAGGCTTTGGCCGGTGGCGGAGCAATGATGGATGTTGGTATTTACGCACTTAATGGCGCTCGTTATGCGTCGGGTGAAGAGCCGGTATGGGTAACCGCCCAGGAAACAAAAACCGATAAGGTAAAGTTTTCGGAAGTTGATGAAACCGTTACTTTCCAATTGGGCTTTCCCAGCGGGGCCCTCGCCTCCTGCGGCACGACCTATAATTTTAATAATTATGAGCGGTTGTATGTTATCGGAGATAAAGGGTTTGCTGAGCTGAGTCCTGCATTCGGCTATGGTCCTATTGCGGGAAAAACGCATCTCGGACCCATGAACCAACCCGTGGTAACACATCAAACAGCACAAATGGATGGACTGGCAGATTGTATTCTTAACGGCACTCCCGACCCGGCAATGACCGCCGAAGAAGGCCTGAAAGATATGATAGTGATAGATGCCGTATATGAATCCATCAGAAAAAACGGAGCAAGAATTCTTCTGTAAAAAAAATAAACCACACCAAAACTGATGCGGTTCAATGATTTGAAATTTTTGTCAGAGGTTGTGTGCAACTATTCCAGGTTGTAAAGGGTACCGACCAAACTTCACAGGATTTTCTCACGATAATGGATTATGGGGTTTTTCTACGGATTGGTTCTTTCAAAGGTATCGGGGTCTTTCGTTCAAGGTTTTAGGCTTTTGGATGAAGGTGTATTTTTCAAAGGATAAGTTGTTTTTCATCGGGTTATAGTGTTTATCATCGTTGACAATATAAATATCTAAAAGCTTTCCGGGCTTTTAAACATAATTCGGCCAACTGCCAGTAAGTTCCGATAAGTGGCCGAAATTCCTCGATAAACAAAAAACCGTATCTATTAATATAGACACGGTTTAAATCACTTTTCTGATATTTCTTTTACAGCCTCCTGATCTTGATGTTCTTAAACCACACTTCATTTCCATGATCCTGCAACACAATACGCCCTGTTCTGTATTTACCAAAATCCGGCATATTCTTAAACTTACTTCCTGCTACTAATTTATCCCAACTTTCATCCCATAATGTAGTTGATAAAATTTTTGTCCCGTTCAGCCAAAAACCGAGCTTTGCGTCTTTCAATTTAATTTTTACGCTGTTCCATTGCCCAGCAGGTTTAACGGTTTCCGGCGAACTGGTAATCAGATCATATAAATCGCCTGCGCGATGTTTTATAATTTTAGCATCAGGATGGCCATTATTATCCAGAACCTGCATTTCAGGACCGGTATGATAAGATCGCTCATACTTAGGTTCTTCTTTAACCAGAAACATAACTCCGCTGTTTCCATTCAGCGATATCTTCCAGTCCAGGGTTAATTCAAAGTCGCTATATTCATCTTGTGTGGTAGCATCCCCTCCATTTCCGTTACCGGGCTTTTGCAGGTGAAGCGCTCCATCTTCAACGTCCCAGGCACTACCCAAAGCCGACTCATTATAAGAATGCCAGCCTTTAGTACTCACTCCATCAAACAACAACTGCCATCCCTGCTTCATTTCCTTTTTCGTAAGCATATTATCTTTTTGCTGGGCAAAAGCAGAATTCAGTAAAAAACTGCCACAAAGGAGTATTCCCGCAGGAATCCAAGATTTGAAATTTTTCATTCCTCTTATTTCACGGTGAGTATATATTTTACCATGGCCTCTGCATCATCAGGAGCCAGCGTAGGATGGGGAGACATGGGAATCTCACCCCAGGCACCTGCGCCGCCATCAATGATTTTTTTCACCAGATGAGGGATATCTGCTTCTTTATACTTCTTGGCTACTTCTGCATAAGAAGGTCCTACCAGCTTATTATGCTCATTATGACAGGCTAAACAATCGGAACTTCCTATCAGTGCTTTCCCGTCTTTTGCAGGCGCTGCCGCCGCAGTTGAAGCTCCCGGAGCGGCTGCCGCGGAGGTTGACGCTGCTGCCGCGCTTTGACCCTCTTCAATTTGTGGATTCACATTTACACTGATTGGCTTCTTTTCTTTTGCAGGTCCACTACCACAAGCATAAGCTAAAACAACAACCAAAACCAGAGCCATTATCTTTTTCATACTTTCTGTTTTTTCTTTCAACATGTTATCAAAAATAGGGCGTAAATATCCGAATAAATATTACGCAAGTCCTAAAACCTTCCGATTAAATTTTTCATCACTGCCCGTCCCGGCAAAGTCGTCAAAAGCTCTTTCTGTTACCCGAATAATGTGATCTTTAATAAAGGGAGCGCCTTCCGCAGCCCCGGCTTCAGGATGCTTAATCGCACATTCCCATTCCAGAACAGCCCAACCATTAAAGTTGTATGCGGCAAGTTTACTGAAAATGGATTTAAAATCCACCTGTCCGTCACCCAGGGAACGAAAACGTCCTGCTCTTTCTACCCAGCCCTGGTATCCCCCATAAACACCCTGCTTACCTGTAGGATTGAATTCCGCATCTTTCACATGAAACATGCGGATTCGCTCATGATAAAAATCAATATAGTCAAGGTAGTTCAAACACTGTAATACAAAATGGCTTGGATCATACAAAAGACAGGCACGGGGATGATGGTTAACCTTTTCCAAAAACATTTCATAAGAAACGCCATCATGAAGGTCTTCTCCCGGATGAATTTCATAACAAAGATCAATTCCATTCTCATCAAAAGTGTTCAGTATTGGCAGCCAGCGATTGGCTAATTCCGTGAATCCGGTTTCCACCAATCCTGCCGGACGTTGCGGCCACGGGTAAACAGTATGCCACAATAAAGCTCCGCTAAAGGTACCATGAGCCTTCAAGCCCAGATTCTTTGACGCTTTGGCTGCATATTTCAATTGCTGTACAGCCCATTCCGTACGTTTCTTTGGATTACCCCGGTATTCGACAGGCGCAAACCCGTCAAAAAGATCATCATAAGCCGGATGTACAGCAACTAACTGACCCTGCAGATGAGTGGATAATTCGGTGATTTGTAATCCGGCTGCATTTACTATTCCCTTTATTTCATCTGCATAGGTCTTACTTTCGGCGGCCTTTTGCAAATCAATAATTCTTCCATCCCAGGTGGGTATCTGTACTCCTTTATATCCCAGCCCGGCTGCCCATTTACAAATTGCTTCCAGGCTGTTAAAAGGCGCCTGATCTCCCAAAAACTGAGCAAGAAAAATAGCGGGACCCTGAATATTTGTCATGATTTTATAGATTTTATTAAGATTAAAGAATGAATAGAAAATTGCTTGAAAAAAGAAGAGGGAAACAGCATAGGTCGGTATCCTGTATTCTCATTACATTATTTATACTTCAAATAAGGTCCATTTTTCCTTGCTGGTACCACTTTTTACTACATTATCAATGAAAGCCATTCCCCTCACCCCATCTTCTGCACCCGGAAAATCCAACATTTCTTCCGAAGGCTTTTGTCCGTTGATTTTTGCGGAAAGGGTGAGTGCAAAATTTCTGTATATATTACCAAAGGCTTCCAGATATCCTTCAGGATGACCTCCCGGAGTGCGTGTATTATGCCTGGCATAATTACCCAGATAACCACTGCCTGTCCGGTAAATCTGAGCAGGTTCGTTCAGCCATTTTACAAGCAACGTATTGGGTTCCTGTTGTGCCCATTCCAAACCGCCCTTTTCGCCATAAACCCTGATCTTAAGCGCATTCTCCTCGCCCGCTGCTACCTGCGAAGCCATCAGTACGCCAGTAGCGCCATTATCAAAACGCAAAAGCACATTCCCATCATCATCCAGTTCTCTTCCTTCTACCATTACATTCAGATCTGCACATAATCTTGTAATTTTTAATCCCGTTATATATTCTGCCAGGTGCGCAGCATGAGTACCAATATCCCCCATGCAACTGCTTTTGCCGGACTTAGCAGGGTCGGTTCTCCAGGCAGCCTGTGCGTTCCCTTCTTTTTCAGTCAGCCCGCTCAGCCAACCCTGTGGATATTCCACCCAAATCTTCCTGATTTTCCCAAACATCCCTTCTCTTATCATTTGCTTGGCCTGCTTTACCATGGGGTAGCCCGAATAAGTATGTGTAAGACAAAGCAATAATCCCGTCTCTTCTACTTTTTTCTGCAGTTGTTTTGCCTCGGCAAGTGTAAAGGTCATGGGTTTATCAATCACTACATGAAACCCTTTATTTAATGCCATTATAGCCGGGGGAAAATGAACAAAATTAGGCGTTACAATAGACACGAAGTCCATTCTCTTGTCTGCCGGAAGTTCACTTTCCTTTTCAATCATTTCTTCATAGCTGCCGTAAATCCGGTCATCCGGAAGGAATAAAGCTTTGCCTGATTCCCTGGCCACCTCCGGCCTTGAACTTAAAGCTGCGCAGGACAATTCAATAAGTCCATCCATATTAGCAGCAATGCGGTGAACCGCTCCGATGAAAGCGCCTTTGCCTCCACCAATCATTCCCATTCGTAATTTTCTGTTCATGGAAAAAATATTAAGGTATTATAAAAATCTGAAGAGGCTTTAAAAGTAAAACATTTACCGCAACCTGCAATCTGTTTTTGACGATTAGCTGAGAAATCGTAACCAATTCCCCGAAAATAAAAGGGAAGAAAATCATACCATCTGCAATTATTAATACAATTTTATAAAACATCTCCAAACATTTGTTACCTTGGATTTTGATTTTATTATGTCTAAACAATCAACACCTTCGCGCAGACAGGTTATCAAAAATATGCTCCTGGGTACACTGGCTCTAAGCGGGGCGCAGGAAGCCTTTTCCCGTAACCCTGCAATAGTAGAGGAAAAGCAAAAAGGGTTTTCTATGAAAGGAAATATCAACCATTCGGTCTGCCGGTGGTGTTATGGAAAGATTCCATTAGAAGAGTTTTGTATAGCAGTGAAAAAAATAGGTATCCATGCGATTGATCTCGTTGGACCAAGAGATTGGCCTGTCCTGCAAAAACATGGAATTTATTCATCCATGTGCAACGGAGCAGAAATCAACCTTGAGGATGGATGGAACCATACTGAATTTCACTCAAAACTAATTAAGAATTATGCAGAAATGATTCCTCTCGTTGCTAAAGCAGGATACAAACAATTGATTTGTTTCAGTGGCAGTCGCCGAAATCTGGATGATGAGACGGGATGGAAAAATTGTGCCACCGGACTAAAGCAGGTAATGGGAATCGCGGAAAAACATAAAGTAACACTGGTGATGGAACTGCTCAACAGCAAAATTGATCATAAGGATTATCAGTGCGATAAAACAGCCTGGGGGGTGGAATTAGCGAAACAAATTGGTTCTGAAAATTTTAAACTGCTGTACGATATCTACCATATGCAGATTGATGAGGGGGATGTAATAAGAACC
This sequence comes from uncultured Terrimonas sp., assembly GCA_964518685.1. GTDB lineage: Bacteria > Bacteroidota > Bacteroidia > Chitinophagales > Chitinophagaceae > Agriterribacter. The sequence goes on along the minus strand of CAZFGP010000024.1, from coordinate 26,852 downwards.
ATCCGGCAGTATTATCCTTATCTCTCCCATTTTCACACCGGAGGCGTTCCCGGAAGAAGAGAAATTGACAACTCCCAGGAACTGTATTATCCTGCTATCATGAAGGCAATTGTTGAACTGGGATTTAAAGGCTATGTTGCTCAGGAGTTTATTCCAACCCCCAAAGATGCCCGGGGGCAATTGGCTGCCCTGCAGGAAGGAGTAATGATTTGTGATGTATAATTGATTTGAGATTATTTAAATTACTATTTGCTATGCCAGAGAATGAATATGATGCTATCGTTGTGGGTTCGGGAATCAGTGGTGGATGGGCGGCCAAGGAGCTGACCGAAAAAGGATTGAAGGTATTGATGCTTGAACGCGGACGCAATATCGAACATATAAAAGATTATGTGAATGCCAATAAGGGTCCCTGGGAATTTCCGCACCGCGGCGGACGCACCCAGCAAATGATTAAAGATTATCCTGTTCTAAAAAGAGATTATCCGCTCAATGAAACCAACCTTGATTTTTGGGTAAAAGACCAGGAATGCCCCTATACAGAAATTAAACGGTTTGACTGGTTCAGAGGGTATCAGGTGGGTGGACGATCTCTCACCTGGGGCAGACAGAGCTATCGTTGGAGCGATCTCGATTTTGAAGCCAATGCAAAAGATGGAATAGCTGTAGACTGGCCGATTCGTTACAAAGATATAGCCCCATGGTATGATTATGTAGAAAGATTTGCTGGTATTAGTGGATCTAAAGAAGGGCTGCCTCAATTGCCCGACGGACAATTCCTGCCTCCCATGGAAATGACCTGTGTGGAAAAAGATGTGGCTGCCAGAATTGAAAAAAACTACAACGGAAAACGTAGAATGATCATCGGCCGAACAGCCAATATCACTGTTCCTTATGAAAAGCAAGGCCGGCAAAGTTGTCAGTTTAGAAATAAATGTTGGTTAGGTTGTCCTTATGGCGCTTATTTCAGCACCCAATCCTCTACCCTTCCTGCAGCAGAAAAAACAGGCAATCTCACCCTGAGACCCTGGTCCATTGTTACAAAAATATTATACGATAAGGACAGCAAAAAGGCTACCGGAGTAGAAGTGCTGGATGCAGAAAATAATAAGACCTATGAATACAAAGCAAAAATCATTTTTCTTAATGCTTCAACATTAAACAGCACCTGGATCCTGCTGAATTCGGCAACCGATATTTGGCCTGGCGGAATGGGCAGCAGTAGTGGCAGCCTGGGACACAACCTGATGGATCATCATTTAGGAGTGGGTGCGGGAGGCACAGTTGAAGGTTATGAAGACGAATATTATTATGGCCGCCGTCCCAATGGCGTCTATATACCTCGTTTTAGAAATATCAACGGCGATAAAAGAGATTATCTGCGTGGTTTTGGTTACCAGGGTGGAGGTCACCGTCAGGGGTACAACCGATCCCAGGAAGAATTGGCGATAGGAGTGGAACTTAAAGAAATGCTTACAGAACCGGGCAACTGGACAATGCGTATTGGCGGATTTGGTGAAATCCTGCCTTATCATGAAAACCAGGTTACGCTGGACAAAACCAAAACAGACAAATGGGGTCTCAATGTTTTGGCAATTGATGCAGAGTGGAAAGAAAATGAACGGAAGATGAGGAAGGATATGCAAAACGATGCTGCCGAAATGCTGGAAGCCGCGGGGGTAAAAAATGTCAGCAGTTGGGATGGTGATGGAACCATAGGAAGAGGGATTCATGAAATGGGAACGGCTCGTATGGGGAAAGACCCAAAAACCTCCGTGTTAAACAAATGGAATCAGGTCTGGGACGCACAGAATGTATTTATAACAGACGGTTCTTTTATGACTTCGGCCTCCTGCGTAAACCCATCCTTAACCTATATGGCAATGACCGCCAGAGCTGCCGATCACGCTGTGAGCGAATTGAAAAAAGGAAATATCTGAGGCGCTTCTACAGTTTCCCCGGATGTATTTTATAGAACTTTTATAAAACCTTTTCTATGCCAAACGATAGCACAAACATAAACAGCAAAGCAACAAAGCAAAACACCTACGATGCCATTGTTGTTGGATCAGGTATCAGTGGCGGTTGGGCAGCTAAGGAGCTTTGTGAAAAAGGACTGAAAACGCTGGTACTTGAAAGAGGACGGAACGTAGAACATATTAAAGATTATACCGGATCCTCTTTAAATCCATGGGAGCTAAAACATCATAACCAACTTACTCAGGAAAACAAAAAAGAAAGTCCGATACAGAGCAAGTGCTATGCTTTTAATGAAGTGTCGGGTCATTTTTTTGTAAACGATGAAGAGAATCCCTACACTCAGGTAAAACCATTTGACTGGATACGTGGATACCATGTAGGAGGACGGTCTTTGACCTGGGGCAGACAGTGTTATCGCTGGAGTGATATAGATTTTGAAGCCAACGCTAAAGACGGGCATGGAGTAGATTGGCCTATCCGGTATAAAGATATTGCCCCCTGGTACGATTACGTGGAACCCTTTGTAGGTATAAGCGGATCTCTGGAAGGTTTGCCCCAGTTGCCAGACGGCAAATTTCAGCAGCCAATGGAGATGAACTGCCTTGAAAAATATGCGGCTGAACGTATTAATAAAGGCTTTGAAGACGGCAGAAGAATGATTATCGGACGAACAGCCAACCACACAGAAAGGGTAGGAGACCGGGGCCCCTGTCAGTACCGAAACCGTTGCCATGAGGGATGCCCATATGCAGGATATTTCAGCAGCAACTCTGCAACCCTGCCGGCAGCAAAAAAAACCGGCAACCTCACTTTACGTCCTTTCTCCATCGTAATGGAAGTGATCTACGACAAGGAGAAAAAAAGAGCCAACGGAATTCGTATTTTAGATACTGAGACATTGAAAACAGAAGAATTTTATGCGAAAATAATTTTCATGAACGCATCAACCCTGGGGACAGCATTTATTCTATTAAACTCCGTTTCCGATGTATTTCCAAACGGATTAGGCAACAGCAGCGAACAGATAGGGCATAACTTAATGGATCATCATTACGGTGTTGGCGCGTCCGGCAGTTTTGATGGTTTTCAGGATCAATATTATTATGGACGGCGACCTAATGGAATTTACATTCCTCGATTCCGAAATATCAGTGATAAAACAAAACGAAGCGATTATGTAAGAGGCTTTGGATACCAGGGTGGCGCATCCCGGGGCAGACAATGGACTGCCGATGGAGTGGGTGCCGAACTGAAGGATCAGTTGCTGGAACCGGGAAACTGGGACATGGGCATTGGCTCCTGGGGAGAACATCTTCCTTATTATGAAAATAAAGCAACCCTGAATAAAGACAAGAAAGATAAATGGGGCCTTCCCACATTGGACATAGATTGTGAGTTTAAGGAAAATGAAATGACCATGCGGAAAGATATGATGGACAGCGCTGCTGAAATGTTGGAGAAAGCGGGTCTTAAAAATGTAAAAACCTATGACAGTAAACCCGCACCCGGTTTTTGTATTCATGAAATGGGAACGGCAAGAATGGGGCGGGATCCCAAAACATCTGTACTCAATGGGTTCAATCAGATACACGAAGTGAAGAACGTGTTTGTAACAGACGGGGCCTGCATGACTTCCTCCGCCTGCCAGAATCCTTCAATAACCTATATGGCATTAACAGCAAGAGCAGCAGACCATGCCGTAAAAGAACTTAAGAAGGGAAATTTGTAAGGCATGCTGTTGAATCCGGCTTATGAAATCAGAACTACCGAACCTTTGTAAAATGTAATACAGAATAATTATTTTTGATTATCCAATAATTTATCAATTATGAACAGACGCGATGCTTTATCCAGAGTAGCTTTAATATTAGGCGGAACCGTGGTGGGAGCTAATGTCTTTTTAGAAGGGTGTCAGCCTGGCGATAAGAAAACAGCCGGCACAAGCACATTCAGCGACAATGACATTGCCTATTTGGATGAAATAGCAGATACGATTATACCTGCAACCAGTACGCCCGGAGCAAAAGCTGCAGGAGTCGGCGCATTCATGACGGTTATGGTAAACGATTGCTACGATGAAAAGGACCAAAAAATTTTCTTCGAAGGCATGAAATTGCTGAATGATGCCAGTAAAAAGAAATATGGAAAATCTTTTATTGAAATAGACCCTTCCGCCCGAAAGGAGCTTCTAACGGAAATTGACACAGAAGCAAAAAACTACATGGCAAACAAAAAGGCTGATGAACCCAAACACTACTTCCGAATGATGAAAGAATTGACACTCCTGGGTTACTTTACGTCTGAAATTGGGGCCACGCAGGCTTTACGATATGTGGCTGTGCCGGGTAAATATGAGGGGTGTATCCCCTACAAAAAAGGAGACAGAGCATGGGCTACCTAAGCAAAAGAAATGAGCTTAGCCAATGTATTTTCTACCAGCCTTGCATTTCACAGTAAAGCGAGATAAGCAATCTCTTTTACTTTACCAATATATTTGCAACATTTTACAAAGTATTGCGTTTCAATGGCTATGCAAAGATGGCTCTATACTATACTCTTTACGATTCTTGGATTAACTGCATGCACCAATAGAAAAGCAATTCCTGATGTTTCCAATATTAAAATTCATCTGCAGGTACAACATTTTGAACAGGACTTCTTCAAAATTGACACCAACAATATAGCGGGTGGATTATCTCAATTGCAACAAAAATATCCTTCATTTCTACCCGATTTTCTTCAATACATTTTGGGACTTTCTTTGGAAGAAACAGGTAAATCCGACAGCGCAATAAAACTGTTTCTAAGGGATTATAAAATAATTAAAGACACGGCTTCTTTAGTTTTTAATGATTTTTCTACAATAACAGACCAGGTAAAATCCGGTTTGCAGTTCGTTCGCTATTATTTTCCCAAATACAAAGCACCAGAAAAACTGATTACTTTTATAGGTCCATTGGATGCTATCTTTCAGACCGGTTTTGATAAAACGGGAGACGTAATTACGGAAGATGCACTTGCTGTAGCCTTGCAACTTCATCTGGGCAGTCATGCCAGTCTCTATCAAAGCCCCATCGCACAATCCTTATTTCCGCAATACGTTTCCCGCAGATTTGATCCGACATACATTGCCGTGAATTGTATGAAAAATATTGTAGATGATGTTTTTCCTCCACAACCCGTAAATAAAACCTTATTGCAGATTACGATTGACAAAGGAAAAAGACTATTCCTGCTGGACAAACTCCTTCCCTATACTGCTGACACACTTAAAATCGGATATACAAAGGCTCAATTAGAAGGTTGTTATGCTAATGAAGGCCTGATCTGGAGCTTTTTGATTCAAAACAATTTGCTATACAACAGTGATCCCTTACGGCTACAATCCTATGTAGAAGAGGGTCCTATGACTCAGGAGATCGGAGAGGGTTCTCCGGGTAACATCTCCTTGTTTTTAGGATGGCAAATTATCAGGAAATATATGGAGAAGTACCCTGATACTTCTCTTGATGAACTTTTGAAATTAGATGCAGGTCAAATTCTAAAGGACTCAAAATATAAGCCGCGCTAATGGGCTTCCAGCCAGTTTTCTCCTTGTCCCACCTCAGCTACCACAGGCACCTCATTAGGTAAGGGCATAGCATTCTGCATACAATCAACAACCAGCATTTTTAATTCCTCCGTCTCTTCTTTCGGAACATCAAAAACCAGTTCATCATGTACCTGCAAAATCATTTTACTTTTCATCCCTTCTTTTTTAATTGCCGCATGTATTTTTTGCATCGCGAGTTTAATCATGTCCGCCGCGCTACCCTGAATCGGTGAATTAATAGCATTCCGTTCAGCAAAGCCTTTTACCGTAAAATTTGAAGAATTAATATCTCTTAGCCAGCGCTTGCGACCCATCATCGTTTGTACATAACCGTGCTGTTGTGCAAAGCGTATGGTCTCCTCCATATATCGGGCAATTCCTGAAAATTCCCGTTTATAGTTGTCTATGATTTCCTTTGCTTCTGTGCGGCTTATCCCAAGATTATCTGCTAATCCAAAAGCCCCCTGTCCATAAATTATACCAAAGTTTACGCTTTTGGCTTTCCGTCTCTGGTCCCTGGATACTAAAGCTTCTTCTACGTTATATACTCTGGCTGCTGTTGCAGCATGAATATCCTTTCCGTGCCGAAAAGCATCACACATAGCAGCATCTCCGCTAAGAGCAGCCACTATACGCAACTCAATCTGGGAGTAATCGGCTGAAATCAAAAGATGATTATGATCACGGGGTATAAATGCCCTTCTGATCTCCCGCCCTCTTTCCGTTCTCACAGGTATATTTTGCAAATTTGGGTTATTACTGGCCAATCTGCCCGTAACGGCTACCGCTTGCGCAAATGTAGTATGTACCCTGCCCGTTTTTGTGTTAACCAGTTGGGGTAGCGCATCCACATAAGTTGATCTCAACTTGGTTAACTCCCGATAAGCCAGTATATCTTCTACGATTTTATTCTGATTTGCCAATTTCAGCAATACCTCTTCTCCTGTAGCATATTGACCGGTTTTGGTCTTTTTTGCTTTTGGATCCAATTGCAGTTTGTCAAACAACACTTCCCCTAACTGTTTGGGAGAAGCAAGATTAAATCTTATTCCAGCTTGCTGATATACATTTTCCTCTGCCTCTTTTGCTTCTTCCGCGAGCGTTGAAGAATATTGCAAGAGGAAATCAGTATCAATCCGTATCCCTTCAAATTCCATATCCGTCAGCACTTTTACTAACGGGTTTTCAACTTCATGAAAAATATTTGAAACCTCTTTAGTCTTTAACTCAGGCTCTAACGCCAGCTTTAACTGTAAGGTAATATCTGCATCCTCAGCAGCATACTCTTTAATCTTTTCAAGTGCCACATCGCGCATATTCCCCTGATGCTTACCCTTCTTCCCAATTAATTCTTCAATAGGTACCGGTTCATATCCAAGATATTGTACACTTAGGAGATCCATATTCCGTTTCCCCTCCGGGTCAATAACGTAATGGGCCAGCATGGTATCAAATAATTCGCCCTGGAGCTCAACCCCGTACCATTTTAAGATCAGCAAATCAAACTTGATGTTTTGGCCTATCCAGAGAAGATCCTTTTTCGCGAACAGAGGACGAAAATGATCGAGAAGCGTCAGGGTCTTTTCCCTGTCAGCAGGGCAGGGAACATAATAGGCCTCCCCCGGCTCCCATGCAAAACTTAAACCCACCAACTCAGAATCATTAGGATCCAGACCTGTGGTTTCGGTATCAAAACAAATCTCTATTTGAGCCAGCAAGGTGTTCACCAAATCTTTCAACCCTTCTTCTGTTGTTACAGCCTTATAATCATGTGGGTTGTTATGGATATTCTTCAATTCCACCGGCGTAAGGTTTGCTTTATCTTCCCGATTGATCTGTTTTTGGGTAGACCCGGGTGATGGCATTTCTTTGTTCCATTCCGTATTGTCAAACAGATCTGTTTGCACCACTTTACCAGCCGATCCTTCCTTTCCATTTCTCGCTACCACTGGTAAGGTCTCTCCTAATGCCCTTTGTGCTATGGTCCGGAATTCCAGATTGGTAAAAACCTCCTTCAACAATTCCCGATTCCAATCTTTGATCCTGAAGTCTTCCTCGTGAAACTGTACAGGCACATCTGTAATTATAGTAGCTAATTTCTTGCTCAGGGTAGCGGCTTCTTTTCCGTTTCTTATTTTTTCACCCAGAGCCCCCTTAATCTGACTTGCATTATTCAAAACATTTTCGAGGGTTCCATATTCGCCTAATAATTTTGCAGCCGTTTTTTCTCCTACTCCGGCGATACCAGGAATATTGTCCACACTATCTCCCATCAATCCTAAAACATCCACAACCTGATCTACGGATTTGATGTTCCACTTAGAACACACTTCTCCGGGTCCTATTATCTCTACCGTTCCTCCCTGATAAGCAGGTTTATAAATTTTTACTTTTTCACTTACTAATTGTCCATAATCTTTATCTGGCGTAACCATAAACACTTCATAATCCGCATTTTCGGCTTGTTTACTCAAGGTGCCAATAATATCATCCGCTTCAAAGCCATCCAGTTCAATCACCGGAATATTAAACCCTTCTATGATACGTTTTATATCGGGTAATGCATTCAGAAGGTCTTCGGGTGCTTCCTGCCTGTTGGCCTTATAGTCAGCAAAATCTGTATGACGCTCAGTAGGTGCGTGAGTATCAAAACAAACCGCAATATGAGAAGGCTTTTGATTGTTTATCAATTCCAAAAGAGTATTCGTGAAGCCAAACTGTGCATTCGTATTTCGCCCTTTTGAAGTAATCCGTGGGTTGCGGATCAGCGCATAATACGCACGAAAAACCAATGCCATACCATCCAGGAGAAAAAGCTTTTTACTCATGTTGCTAAGGTAGCACTTTGAACTTAAAAGCCTGTGCCTATGAAGTGAGGAAGCATCTTTCGCCAGGTTGGCCAATCGTGCGTAATATCCTGTCCCCAAATATCGAGTTGATGCGAAATTGCTTTGTCATGAAGCACCCCCGAAAACCTTCTGTTGGCATCGGGATCTTCATAAGCGCCGCTACCTGTGGCTACTATAATCCGCCCCTTACGGATGCGGCTGAGATACCAGTCATCAGTGAGGTTAGGCATATAGTGAATAGGGGAGTTAAAGTATACCTGCTCATCATAATAACCATCCGTGTATTCTGTCAGGTCGTATACTCCACTCATGGCAATTGTTCCGTCAATAAGATCCGGGCGCTTTAAAAACAAATTCATAGCATGCAGTGCGCCAAATGAAGCGCCTGAAGTAACCACCGGTGTTTCCCATGACGAATGATTCTTAATAAAAGGAATCACTTCGTTAAACACATATTCATTAAACTGATTATGTCGGATTCCTTTATGGGCGCCTTCCATTTGCTTATTCAGCCAGCTTTCGTTATTAATACTATTGATAGAAAATACTTTAATCTTTCCCTGCTCAACAAAAGGAGCTATAGCATCAATTAACTGAAAGCGTTCATACTCCAGATAGTCGGCGGCGGCCGTGGGAATCAATAATAAGGAAAATCCATAATGACCATATACTGCCATAGGCATCTCTTTTCCGAGGGCATGGCTGTGCCAGGTAGTAAGTTCTCTGTTCATTTGGCGGACTTTATATTTATCTGAGAGCTATTATCAAATACGAATACCTTTTGTTTTTATGCTATTAATCCTTCTTTAATTTCTGTCCACAAATCGCGGTAACACTGAGCCGCATAACCCGATGCTGCAAATTCTTCAATGGGCGCTTTATGAAGACCCATCTTTTCTACATCAGACAGATAAGGAATATAGTTTTCAAAAAACTTCTTATCCCTAAACAAGGTTTCCATTATTTCATTATGCATATTTTTCCGGAGATCGGCCATGGTAAAGAAACACATCATCTTTGACAAATCAATCTCCTTTTCTCTAAAATAATCCTTCACCATATGATAAGTGCGGATAGAAAGCGTAGTGGGAATAACCGGCATTAATACAATATCCGCGGCATTGAACACATTTTCGGAGAGAACCGAAAATCCGGGTGGGCAGTCTATAAATACAAAATCATATATTTTGCTCAAGGGTTGTAAGAGCGTTTTTATCCGTTTTTTGGACGACTTCATTTCTTCCATCATAACGTCAAAACTCTTAGCTGAGAGGTCTGCCGGAATAATGTCTAAATTCTCATAATTGGTTGACAAAACGGCCTCCTCCAGGTCGGCTCCTTTCTCCACTAATTTTTTAATTCCTCCTTTGTACTTAGCTTTTGACTGATAATAAAAACTGGCAGAACCCTGGGGATCTATATCCCAAAGGAGGGTCTGGTAACCGTCGCGAGCGGCTAAATAAGCAAAATTTACACAGGAAGCTGTTTTGCCTACACCGCCTTTAAGATTGTATAATGCAATCGTAACCATATGATGAATATATACATTTTTTCATTTTATTTATGGAAAAATGCTTACGAAATTATAGGGTCGAACACAGTCAGGAATTAATTATTCGTATTGACCCTGAAAAGGTACCCGAAAATTTATTAAAACTATAAAAAATCATAATGTGACAAAGGTACAAATATATCTTGCACTGAGAAAACCTATCCATCTCAGGTAACTGAGCTTCGATAATGGAGATAATGTCCCGTCCTGAAACAGGTTGACGATTATTCGTCGCATAAAATTGTACAAAGTCTTCAGGAACGTAGAGAACAACACAACATCACGGTTATGCAAAAAGCCAACAAAATGCGTTGTAACGAAGAAAGTAACTATCCTATCCCGTGGAGAACTTCTCCTGATGTAATTGAGCAAATCCCAAACATTTCCAGCAAAAGGATGGCTGCATTTGTTTGTTTCAATTCCGCCTGGGTCTCTTTGGATTCCATTCCGGTGGTGCAGTCTCTTAAAAGTAAGGCCTCATAACCCCGGTTGGTCATATTGATTGCTCCATAAGTGCGGCTGATGATACATCCATTTGTATTGAAGCCCGCATATAGTAAAAATAAGATACCCTTCTTTTTGCAGTATTGATGCAGTTCTTCTCCTGAGCAGATGACAGCTTCATTTCCGACCGGGACAATCTTAGGATGAAAATCCAAAGGAGGTAAAGCCAATCTCTCTGCTTCACGAGGTTCGAAGGGGCGGCCAAATGGTTTATAAACCTTCTTTTTTTCGCGAAAGTCGGAGGATGGCCAATTGTCCGGCGGATAAAACCTATCAGGACCCGGTGCCAGCTTTACCCAGTTAGGGCTTCTCATTGCCACTTTTCGTGAAGGAGCGTGTATAATTTGCAATCCTTCTTCTCTGCACTTTGTTACTACCGGCAGCAGGTTATTATTGATTATTATTTCAGCACGTTCCTCAGGTTCTTTAATATAATGCCTTTGCCAGACATCAACCAATACCAAGGCTATCTGAGATAACGGTATTGCCCAGTTGAGATAGGCATAGCCTGTGTTTGTTTCCAACCATTCTACTCCCGGGTCAACATGCCATCGGTGATAACGAGGTCTGATGGTAAGCTTTTTATCCTCTTTTGCCAGTGATACATTCTGTTGTTTCGTATGCGGAAAAGCGGATGGCGTTATCCCCAATCCCAAAGCGGTAGCCATACTGGTCAGAGCGCTTTGCCTGATAAATCTTCTTCGCGAATGATTTGAAGGAGTCATGAGAGGTTATTGTTTAAATGTCGAAAGTATGTCCGGATATTTTTATAAAAAACACAATTAGGAATAGGAAAGATAATACTTTTTTTTATATTCGTGTACGTAAACGATAATTATTTTAATACAACAGGTAATGCTCTTCCACTCTATTGATTTTGCAATATTCCTGCCCTTGGTTTTTCTTGTCTATTGGTTTGTAACCAATAATAACCTGAAACTTCAGAATTTATTTATCGTTATAGCGAGTTATACTTTTTATGGTTGGTGGGATTGGCGGTTTTTGTCTCTTCTTTTAATCAGTACAACGGTTGATTATTTTATCGGTAGAAAATTTGTTTCACTCAACAAGCCGGATCACCGGAAATTATTATTATGGATCAGCATTATTGTCAATTTAGGGTTTCTTGGTTTCTTTAAGTACTACCATTTTTTTGTTGATAATTTTATTGCTGCCTTTTCCTTCTTTGGAATGGAATTCAAACCTTCCACTTTGAATATCATTTTGCCGGTTGGCATTAGCTTCTATACGTTTCAGACACTGAGTTATACAATTGATGTTTATAAAAGGAAACTGGAGCCAAAGAAAGATTTTATTTCTTTTGCAGCCTTTGTGAGTTTCTTTCCCCAGTTGGTAGCCGGGCCCATTGAAAGGGCAACTAATCTTTTACCACAATTTTACGAAAAAAGACATTTCGATTATGCCAAAGCTGTGGATGGCATGCGCCAGATTCTCTGGGGATTATTCAAGAAAGTAGTTATTGCCGATAATTGTGCGCGGTTTGCGGATATAATTTTCAATAACTCAGCCGATTATTCCGGTACTACTTTATTATTGGGTGCATTGTTTTTTACATTTCAGATATATGGAGATTTTTCCGGATACTCTGATATTGCTATTGGTACCGCACGCCTCTTCGGTTTCAGGCTGATGCGAAACTTTGCTTTTCCCTATTTTTCGCGCGATATCGCCGAATTCTGGAGGCGATGGCACATTTCGTTGTCAACCTGGTTCAGGGATTACCTGTACATACCCATCGGCGGAAGCAAGGGGAGCATGTGGTTGAAAACCAGAAACATTTTTATAATTTTTATTGTCAGTGGGTTTTGGCATGGGGCAAATTGGACCTTCATTGTCTGGGGTGCATTGAATGCGCTATTTTTCCTTCCCCTGTTGCTAACGAAAAACAACCGGAAAAATCTGGAGGTGGTTGCCCAGGGAAAACTATTGCCCACTTTCAGAGAAGCGATGTCCATAACCGGTACTTTTTTTCTGACTGTTTTGGCCTGGATATTTTTCAGGGCAGAAAACTTGTCTCATGCTTTTGATTTCATCCGAAACTTATTTTCCGGTTTAATCCGTAAAATCGGTTATATCGAAACCCGGGACTATATAAGGGAAACAGTTGGATACGATTTATTGATTTTGATTTTTCTTTTTATTATGGTTGAGTGGTTGGGCCGTGAAAACGAATTTGCAATTGAAAAGACAGGATTGAAATGGAAACGACCGCTCAGGCATAGCTTTTATTATGCCATCGTGTTGGTTATTGTTTTGTTTGGGGGAAGGGAACAACAATTTATTTATTTTCAGTTTTAGATATGAAGACCTTTTCAAAAAAAACATTGATTTTTTTAGTTACCTCAGCTTTATTATTTATGGGACTTGGCTTTCTGGCTGATGGATATACTGATCCTTATTATCTGAGGTTTACAACGCCCAAACAAAAGAGTATGATAATTGGCTCTTCAAGGGCGGCACAGGGTCTGCAGCCTAAAGTTTTTAAAGACATTCTGGGAAAAGAGATTTACAATTTTGCTTTTACCATTTCCAACAGCTCTTTTTGCAAGCCGTATTACGATGTGATTATAAAGAAACATAACCGGCAGGATGGTGGACTTTTTATTATTGTGGCTGACCCCTGGTCGGTTTCAAGCTGGTCAAAAGACCCCAATGATGAGAGCAGTTTCAGGGAAACAAGGGGGATACTTCCCGCTATGAAAACGGTGGATAAATACCCGAACTACGAGTATCTGTATAAAAATTTAAAGGGACATTATAAGGATATCCTTTTTCCGCCATCCAAAGAAATGTTTCTTCATGATGATGGATGGTTAGAGATTTCAAATATTTCTATGGACAGTATTTCAGTCAGCCAACGATTGATGGAAAGGGGAATAAAGCTATATGGGGAGCAATATTTACCGAAAACCAATTTTTCTAAAGTACGGTTAGGATATCTGGTGCAGACCATACAGTATCTAAAAAAATACGGAAAAGTTTATTTAATCAGACCACCCGTGCATCCGGAAATAATGAAAATTGAAAACAAATTAATGCCCGATTTTGACGAAAAATTAAAAAAAGCTATTCATCTTTCAGATAATTATTTGGATATGACAAGGTATAATGAGCGGTTTCAATATACCGATGGTATTCATCTGTACAAGGTATCCGGAGCTGAAGTATCAGCGATTATTGCCAGATGGATAAAAGATAACCACCTGCCTGACAATTAAATTCATTTCCACTTTTTATGAGGATTTTACTTAATTGAAGAATTTATTTCATTTCTTCCAGCTTTTGCTGCAGGATATACATCTCATCCCGCAATCTTGCCGCTTCCATAAAGTCCAGGTCTTTTGCCGCCTTTTCCATTTCCTTTTTCACCTTTGCTATAGCTTTTTCCATTTGGGGAATCGTATTATACACTTCCTGATCTTCCGCAACCAAGCTCACCAGGTCTGCATCTGGCGCTACCGCATAGGGTTTATTTAAATCATAGCCCTTGATATCCAATACTGAAGTCTGGGCAAATACCTGCTCCTTCGATTTTATTACCGTTGTAGGGGTAATTTTGTGTTCAATATTATAGGCTATTTGTTTTTCACGTCGCCGCTGGGTTTCGTCAATGGTTCGTTGCATACTATCAGTTATCTTGTCCGCGTAAAAAATAACCAGCCCATCCACATTCCTTGCCGCGCGGCCGGCGGTCTGGGTTAACGACTTTTCATTTCGTAGAAAGCCTTCTTTATCGGCATCCAGAATAGCTACCAGCGACACTTCCGGCAGATCCAGTCCTTCCCTGAGCAGATTAACGCCCACCAGCACATCTATTTCCCCAAGGCGCAACTGGCGCAGAATTTCTACGCGCTCCAGGGTATCTACTTCGCTGTGAATATATTTCGATTTAATATTTATCCGCTGCAGGTATTTATCCATTTCTTCAGCCATACGTTTGGTCAATGTGGTTACCAGTACCCGATCTCCTTTGGTCACTCTCTTATCAATTTCATCCAGCAGGTCATCAATCTGATTCAAACTCGGCCGGATTTCAATAGGCGGATCTAATAAACCGGTTGGACGAACGACCTGCTCAATAACCACCCCTCCGGTTTTGTCCAGTTCATAATCTCCGGGAGTGGCGGATACATAGATGGTTTGATTTAACATGGATTCAAATTCATTAAAATTCAACGGCCGGTTGTCCAGAGCAGAAGGCAAACGAAAGCCATAATCTACCAACACTAATTTCCGGCTCCGGTCTCCGCCATACATACCGCTGATCTGTGGGATAGTCTGATGACTCTCATCAATTACACATAAATAGTCATCAGGGAAATAATCCAGCAGGCAAAACGGCCGGGTGCCGGGTTTCCGTCGGTCAAAGAATCTCGAATAATTCTCCACGCCATTACAGTAGCCCAGTTCCCGGATCATTTCCATATCATAATTCACTCTTTCACTTAAACGCTGGGCTTCCATATTTTTGCCTTCGCCCTTAAAATAATCCACCTGGGCTGCCAGTTCATCCTGAATTTCGCATAACACCTGTTGCAACTGATCCTTCGGTGCCAAATATAAATTAGCCGGAAAAATTGCGGCATTATCCACACTACTAATTCTTTTTCCCGAACTGATTTCTAAGGTTTCAATACCGTCTATCTCATCTCCAAAAAAACTGATTCGATACCCATAGTCCATATAAGGCAGATTAATATCTACAGTATCGCCTTTTACCCGAAAGTGTCCACGATTAAAATCTCCCTGACTTCTGGTGTATAAGGAATTAACCAGGGCGTGTAAAAATCCCTGCCGGCTAATTACTTGTCCTTTATATATTCGGATAATGCCATTAGCAAATTCAACGGGATTACCAATACCATAGATGCAACTTACTGAAGCTACCACTATTATATCGCGTCTGCCACTCAGTAATTGAGCCGTAGCCTGCAAGCGCAGTTTATCCAGCTCCTCATTAATAGAAAGATCCTTTTCAATATAAATATCGCTAACAGGCATGTAGGCCTCCGGTTGGTAATAGTCGTAATAAGATACAAAGTAGCCCACTGCATTCTCGGGAAAAAATTGCCGGAATTCCCCGTAAAGTTGTGCCACCAGGGTTTTATTATGCGTCAGCACTAAGGTAGGTCGCTGCACATTTTGAATTACATTGGCAATGGTAAAGGTTTTACCTGAACCCGTAACGCCTAACAATACCTGATCTTTTTCACCTTGGATTATCCCTTCCGTCAGTTGCCGAATAGCCTCTGGCTGGTCTCCTGCCGGCGTATACGAAGAATGTAAAATAAAGGACATAATGCGCTATTCGGAAAGACTGATGATCCGGGCAGGCTGGTCATTATCTCTTATGGCCATCCGTTCAAATCCATTTTCAAGAATTTCATTTGTATACTTTGCAGTAAATGGCAGAACATCTTCCGGATCAGTGAGGAAGTCTGTTAATTCTTCATCACTTACCAGTCCATTTGCTTCTTTGAAATCCCTAAGACCTAACTGAAAGGAAGCAAGTTCTAATGTTTTGTTGAAATAAGCTGCACTTGCTATCTCAAAGGTTGCCTTCCGGAAGGATTCGGTATAATCCAGATAGTCATCCCCTTCATCATCAACATAGGTTTCAACAACATCCTTAACACCAAATTTTTTGCAATGATGCATCAAATAACTTTCCAGTTCCAATGCCTCCTCTAAAAGATCCATCTCTTCGGATTCTTCATCTTCGTCTTCCTCACTGTCGTCTCCTAAAACCGCATCGTCAATAATAGTCGTTCCAAGCGCCACCAACTGAAGCAACAGTCTGTATTGTTTATTGCTTAATTCAATTTTCTGCATATATTAACGGTTTATATTGCAAAGATAGGTTGAACTTAGATAAAGCGAAACTAATAGGATACTATAGTTATTTTAACAGCACCCAGATAAATTCATCCCGGATCACATTGTTTTTTATAGCTGAACTCCGTTGAATGCTTTCCAAATGAAAACCATTCTTTTCCAGCACCCTCATGGAAGCAATATTTCCTTCAAACACCCTCGCGTAGATGCGTACCAGATGAGAAAAATTTAGAAAGGTATAATTTATCATTTGGTTAACGGCTTCTGTGGCAATCCCCTTTCCCCAAAAAGGCTCCCCAATCCAATAACCCAGTTCCGCACTGATACGGAAGATGTCATCCTGCAATTCCAAACCAATAGCTCCCGATAATTGCGCATCTGCCTCAATAGCTAAAACATGGGGCGGTTTTTGACCTCTGCAATATTCAATAAAAGTTCGGGCATGTGAAGGAAGATAGGGGTGGGGCATTCTATCCCTGACATTATTCCAAATCTTGATGTTATTACATAATTCCGCCAGAATAATGCGATCAGCTCTTTGCCAGGCCCTTAGTTTTACCCGCATATCTACAGTTTTCTAAAGTTTTCGCTTTATATAACTGCTATAATCAGGAATTTCAGCGGTATATTCCTGGTTCATCAATGGTGAGGTCATTAAAAAATCAGAACTTGCGCGGTCACTGGCCACAGGAATATTCCACACCACCGCCAGACGAAGCAGTGCTTTCACATCCGGATCATGAGGCTGTGCCTCCATTGGATCCCAGAAGAAAATGAGTACATCAATTTCGCCATTGGCAATCATAGCGCCCACCTGTTGATCCCCGCCAATCGGACCACTCATCATTTTTCTGATTGGCCGGTCTAAAACATCCTCCAAAAGCCTGCCGGTAGTACCTGTTGCTATCAATTCGTGACGTGAAAGTGCGACCTTATTATATTCGGCCCACTCCATCAGATCTTTCTTCTTGTTGTCATGCGCCACCAAGGCAATCCGCTTTCGTGCTCCTAATAATCGGGAAGCTGTCATATACTCTTTTTTATCTGTATAAACTAAGGGCTATTGGATTCATTCCGATTTTGTTTTTTCCGGCACTATTTGTAAGAACGGTCTGACAATTGTTTTACGCAGCCTGAGTTTCTTTTATCTTTTCCCGAATCTTATTCTCTATTTCATTCGCCAATTCAGGATTATCAATCAGTAATTGTTTGACAGCATCTCTGCCCTGACCTAATTTATCTCCGTTATAACTATACCAGCTACCACTTTTCTGAACAATACTCATATCTACGCCCAGGTCAAGAATCTCTCCTGCCTTCGAAATACCTTCTCCATATACAATATCAAACTCAGCCGAACGAAATGGAGGAGCTACTTTATTTTTCACCACCTTCACTTTTACCCGATTGCCAATAGCTTCGTCGCCATCCTTGATTTGCGCCATACGCCGAATGTCTAATCTCACAGAAGAATAGAATTTAAGTGCATTACCGCCTGTAGTCGTTTCGGGATTACCAAACATAATCCCTATTTTTTCTCTTAACTGATTAATAAAAATACATACCGTATTAGTCTTGCTAATGGTAGCCGTAAGTTTACGTAAGGCCTGCGACATCAGCCTGGCTTGTAACCCCATCTTACTGTCTCCCATTTCTCCTTCCAGTTCACTCTTGGGAACCAAGGCAGCAACCGAGTCAATCACCACTACGTCCAAGGCTCCGGACAAAATCAACCGATCGGCAATTTCCAGCGCCTGCTCACCATAATCAGGTTGAGAAATCAGTAAATTATCAATATCAACTCCCAGCCTCTGCGCATATATACTGTCAAACGCATGTTCAGCATCAATAATAGCACATACCCCACCCTTCTTCTGCGCTTCAGCAATAATATGAATGGCAATTGTGGTTTTTCCAGTAGATTCCGGACCATAAATTTCTACTATTCTTCCTTTAGGTACACCTCCGACCCCCAAAGCCAGATCAAGTCCTATAGACCCGGTTGAAATAGTCTCAATTTCACGAACCCCCTTTTCGTTCATCATCATCACACTCCCCTTGCCAAAATCTTTCTCGATTTTGTCCATAGTTAGCTTAAGCGCTTTCAGCTTTTCATTATTTGACATAGTACATGAAGTTTTAGGTTCCTCAAAATTAACAGTTGGACGTAAAGATAGAGATAAAATTATTAACACTAATATATTTAGCATTAAACCTAACAAATTTATCGTTTTAAAGGGAGGAATAACAAAAAATGCCCTTTCGAAAAAGGGCATTTTTATCTTCTTAGAAGTTAAAATTAGTTTTTGCGCGAATTCTGACGACGTTTACTCCAGGTATTACCCGGCTTAAAGCCATTGCCTTCCTGGCTACCCACTCTGTCCATAGCACACCGGAACCCTACTGTACTGCTACTTTGCGATTCCTCCAGGAACCTTCTGGTACCCGGACTTAACCAATAGGCACGATCATCCCAGCTACCGCCTTTAATTACTCTTGCATGATCACTAATTAAAGTAGTGAGTCCATAGCCGTAAGTAACATGAGAGGCTGAATCTCCATCAAGGTAATTGATAACATCCCCTCTCTGGTAATTACGACGATTCTTACTTTCCTCATCTGTTACATATTCTTTAACTACCCGGCCAAGACTATCCCTTTCATATTCGTTGTTGTCATTTTTCTTGAATTTCTCAAAACGATTACCACGGAACGGATTGAAGTCATCATTATCCTGGCTCGAAAGCGGGCGATAAACGTCGGCAACCCATTCATTCACATTTCCGGACATATTGTATAAGCCAAATCCATTAGGATAAAAGGCATCTACCGGACCGGGTATGGAAGCATTATCATTTAATCCGCCGGCAATACCCATCATATCACCACTACCTCTTTTAAAGTTAGCGAGAAATTTGCCCTGCCAGCTTCCGCGACGATTGTCACGCAACCCATTCACATTTTGACTCCAGGAGTACACCTGCTTTTCTTTAATCAGTTCTTCTCCGGAACCATTTGATTTTTTCTTGGGTCTGGGGTTCTGGCTGATATAACCATAGGCCGCATATTCCCATTCAGCTTCAGTGGGAAGGCGGTAGTTCGGCAACAGGTATCCATCTTCAAAATTTACCTTCAACCTCGGCCTGCCATTACCATCCATCAGTGGATTCTTCTTAGGTTTTCCGGGTTGAGGTTCATACAAATCCTTTAAATAGGCCTGTGTATTGAAGTTCTCCTGTCCCTGACCCTGAAGAGTTTTTAGCTGATTTTTATTGATATAGCCTTTTTCCACGAGGATTCTTTCATTCACCCGGTCACTGCGCCAAAGACAAAAATCGTTGGCCTGTTTCCAACTTATTCCCACAACAGGATAATAATTATAAGAAGGATGACGGAAATAGTATTCCACCAGAGGTTCATTATATGCCAATTCTTCTCTCCATACCAATGTATCGGGTTTGGCTGCGTCTAATACGGCTGCATATTGCGGGTCATCAAAAACAGATTCCAACCAGTGGAGATACTCCCGGTAGTGTACATTGGCTACCTCTGTACGGTCAATATAAAATGAAGATACGGTCACGCGACGTGGAATATTATTCCAATCCCCCATCACATCTTCTTCAGTGGCTCCCATGGTGAAGGTTCCACCCTGAACAAAAATCAGTCCCGGCCCGGTATTCTGTTCTTTTTCTTTGGATACGTTGAAACCACCCATGTTTTTATCATTGTAGTTCCAACCGGTTACGTCCGATTTATCGAATTTTTTCTTCCCGAAAAGTCCATTTTTACATGAACTGAAGAGCAGAGCAGCTGCCGATAAAAGAAGCAGACTTTTCAAATTCAGTAGTCTTTGCATTTTGCTGGATTTAAACTAAAAAAGATAACGGGTATTTTACTTTAATTATTGTATGATTATAACGGCTTATGCTTTCTTTTTCAAGAATTAATTACTATTATTGAACTGCAATTTATAAACTTTACAAAAAGACAAGAGTACTTTTGTGTTTAATTAAATGCTAAACTTCTCCATTATCATCTATTATCACGCCAAAGTGGTGAAAACCATTTGATAAAACAATATTTATTTTGACGCTTCGTTTTGTAAGATGTTGAGTAAGAAGGAGGCACGGTATTTGTTAAATCTGTTCCGTTTTAGTTCAGATAAAAGTATTTTGCCTTTTAAAAGTAGAAAATACTGTTTTACTTCGCGACTCAATTATATAATAATTAAACAGAACCCGAATATTGAATAAAACGTTACTCTTTTATTCCTTTTCACTCTAATTCAATTTCTGATGAAACATTCTATGAGGAGAATTTCTGTTGCCGCTCTACTGCTCTTGAGTATATCGGTGGGTAGTTTCGGACAAAGTGCGGAGCCAATAAATATTGTTACCACGGCAGTACCGTTTTTACGTATTTCACCGGATGCCCGGGCGGGAGGAATGGGAGACATGGGTATTTCCACTACTCCGGACGTCAATGCCCAGTTTTATAATGTTGCAAAATATCCGTTTGCAAAAAGTGATGCCGGATTAGGACTCACCTATACTCCCTGGCTAAAAGACCTGGGTTTAAACGATGTATATCTGACTTCTCTGGCTGGCTATTATAAATTTGATGAGCAGCAGGCTTTATCTGCTTCTTTACGTTATTTCAGTTTGGGTAATATCCAGTTTACCGATGCACTGGGATATGATCTGAACAGTTTTAATCCCAGAGAATTCGGTTTGGATCTTGGTTATTCGCGAAAACTGTCCGACCAATTGTCCCTGGGTGTTGCACTTCGGTATATTTATTCCAATCTCGCCGGAGGAGCTTCCACCAACGGTTATGCATATAAAGCCGGAACAGCTGTAGCAGGAGATATCGGATTATATTATACCACTGCCGATGAAGACGGTCAGGGCTGGAATGTGGGCGCCGCATTTAGTAATCTCGGCAACAAAATTTCATATACTTCCGATGCCGTTCAGCGGAATTTCATTCCGGCCTATCTGGGCGTAGGTGTAGGACATACCTGGGTTTCTAATGAGGTGCATAAAATTTCGCTAAATGGAGAATTCAATAAGTTACTGGTTCCTGCACCACCGGGGCTTTATGCAGACTCCGCTTCTTATGCTAAATACAATAGTGACGGCGTTGTCACCGGATGGTTCAAGTCCTTTAGCAGCAATGCAATCGCCTATTCTGCGGGAGCGGAATACGTTTATAATGACCAGTTTGCCTTCAGGGCAGGCTATTACGGAGAAAGCGCCAGCATGGGTAAAAGAAGCTACGTTACGATGGGCGTAGGCATCAACTACAATATCTTCGGACTGAACTTTTCCTACCTGTTACCATCAGGCAACGGGGTAAACAGAAATCCTTTGTCCAATACAATTCGCTTCAGTTTGGTATTTAACCTTGGAAGCGATGTGGAAACCGGAGGCAGCATTCAGCCCTAAATAGAAATTTATAAGAAATTATTAATCAGACCCAACACGGTAATAAGCCAGTTGGGTCTTTCTCTTTATTTTAGCAGAAAAATATGTCGTACAGAATAGGGTTAGGAGTGGATTTTCACCAATTGTCCAAAGGGAAAAAACTGTGGATAGGTGGAGTGGAAGTGCCCCACTATAAAGGTTCGGTTGGTCATAGCGACGCGGATGTATTATTGCATGCTATATGTGATGCTATGCTGGGTGCGCTGTCTCTCGGCGATATTGGTGTTCATTTCCCCAATACTTCTTCTGAATTTAAGGATATAGACAGCAAAATTTTGTTACAACGAAGCTTTGATCTTATACGGAAAAAAGGCTATTCCATCGTTAATATTGACTCCACCCTTTGTTTGGAAATACCTAAGATAAAACCTTATGTAAACCAGATGCGCGAGATAATTGCCCGAATAGTGGAGATGGATATACAGGATATTTCCATCAAGGCCACCACTACTGAAAAGATGGGTTTTGCGGGCAGAGAAGAAGGATTGATGGCTTATGCCACCGTATTGCTACAAAAAGGATAAGAAAAACGGGCCACTATAGGGACCATAGCTTTTATATCAGCTGGTGGAAATACCTTATTTTTGCCTGATGGCTTCAGCACTCACTTTTAAAATCGTAAACCGTTCAGACAATGAACTTCCCACCTATGCCACAACAGGTTCTTCAGGTATGGATGTGAGGGCGTTTCTATCTGCTGCTGTAACGCTTCAGCCCATGGAAAGAACCCTGATACCAACAGGGCTGTACGTTGAAATACCCGAAGGGTTTGAAATTCAAATCCGCCCCCGCAGTGGTCTCGCTATCAAACAGGGCATCACCTGTTTAAATACACCTGGCACCATTGACGCTGATTATAGAGGAGAAATTAAGATCATTCTTATTAATCTCTCCAATGAACCACAACAAATCCTGCCCGGAGACCGTATTGCACAAATGGTAGTGCAGCAAATAGAAAAAATACAGTGGGAAGCAACAGCAACTATCAGCGTAACCTTCCGAAATGAAGGTGGATTTGGTCATACCGGAAAGAATTAAATCGTTTAAATAGCGATCATGCGTCTCCTAATAAGTAGTTTATCTTTTCTTATTTTTATATTATTCGGATGCAGAAGTTCAAAAACGTTGCAGACGGTAATCACCAAAAAGGATACCGTTGTCACCATGCTTATAAATCCAACCGAATCCGATTCTGCCAGGGTAGTCCACGAAACCTTTGACAGGATAAATTCCAACTACATTGACTTCCATACCTTTTCCTCTAAAATTAAAGTACAATATAAGGACAGCAGACAAAGGAATTATGATTTTAACGCCTTTGTACGTATTCAAAAAGACAGTGTCATCTGGATTTCTATCAACGCCTCCTTCGGTATTGAAGCATTCCGGGTTCTAATTACACCGGACAGCGTGACTATCCTGGATAAACTTGATAAAAACGTGCAATACCGATCTGTGAAATATATCAGAAACATTATTCAGCTTCCGTTAGACTTTCTTACTCTTCAAGATCTTATTGTAGGAAATCCTGTTTATCTTGACAGCACCCGGGTATTACTTTATAAGGAAAAAGAACAGACGATTTCTCTGTCAACAATGGGCGATTTCTTCAAACAACTACTCGCGCTCAGGAAGGAAGATTATGCAGTACTGCACAGCAAACTGGATGATGTGGATATATCCAGAAACCGTACTGCCGATTTTACATTTAATGATTACATGGCTATTAATGGAAGACTTTTTTCAACAAGCAGAAAAATCACGATTGCAGAAAAGACAAGCCTGAATATCACACTGGATTATAAACAAATTGATTTTGATACCCCGTTAAGTTTTCCATTTAATATACCGCGTAATTACCAAACGAAAGAATTTTAACACAGTGAAGCGCAATCCCACTCTATTAGTATCGTTATTTGCAGTATGTTGTGTTTGTTGTTTCCAGAAAAAATATCCAATATGTACAAATTTCTTTTCATAATTATTCTCCTGGTAGGCGGTAGCCTGGTATCACCTTTGCAGGCTCAGCAAACAAAAGACGATTTGGAAAATCAGAGAAAAGAAATTCAGAAAGAAATTGAGGACCTCCGAAAATCACAACTGAGCGTTAAGAAAAACAAGCAGGAGAGCCTGGGTCAACTTGCACGAATCAGAAATTTGATCCGGAAAAGAGACGCGATCATTAACAATATTAACCGACAGGTACACCTAATTAATAATGATATCAACAATAATAACCAGGAAATAGACCGGTTAAAAAATGAATTAGACACGCTCAAGGCACAATATGCCAAGACCATTGAATATGCTTACAAAAACAGGAGCAATTATGATATGCTCAATTTTATCTTTTCGGCCGTAAATTTTAATGACGTAATTAAACGGATTGCTTATTTGAAAGCCTACCGGGAGTACAGAGAAAAGCAGGTGGAAAACATTTATCATACCCAACTTTTATTGGCTCAGAAAAATGAAACCCTTGCCGGAAATAAAGCGCTTAAGTCTAAAACCCTCGAAGAGCAGGGGAAGCAAATGAAGAAACTGGAAGATGAAAAAAAGCAGAAAGACGCAGTGGTCTCTCAATTGAAGTTGAAGGAAAAGGAACTGGACAAACAATTGTCTTCCAAGAGAAAATTGGAGAATAATATCAGGAACTCCATTGCAGCTATCATCAGAAGAGAAATAATGGAGGCTGAAAAAGCTGAAAAAGCGAAAAGGGATGCGGCAGCTAAAGCAGGCGGTACAGCAACAGTAGCTGCTACAACACCCGGTTCAGCAACTGCCACACGTGCAGCCAGTAAACTGGAAAACACACCTGAAGTTACTGCTGTTTCGGTCGGCTTTGAAAATAATCGCAGAAAATTACCCTGGCCGGTTTCAAGAGGAAATATTACGGGGCAGTTTGGGAGACACAAGATTGAAGGAACAAGCCTGTTTGAGGATAATATCGGTGTATATATACAAACTAACATCGGTGAAGCGGTAAAATCTGTGTTTGAGGGCATCGTTTCTTCTGTACACAATTTCGGCGCTGTTTCTGCGGTTACTATCAGGCACGGAAAATACCTGACCACCTATTATAATCTTACAAGCATAGCGGTACAAAAAAATCAGGAGATTAAATTAGGCCAGATACTTGGAAAAGCCGCGGAATC
This sequence comes from uncultured Terrimonas sp., assembly GCA_964518685.1. Lineage (GTDB taxonomy): Bacteria > Bacteroidota > Bacteroidia > Chitinophagales > Chitinophagaceae > Agriterribacter. Next base: position 1,875 of record CAZFGP010000024.1, on the reverse strand, counting down.
AGAAGACGAAGATGGCATCGGTAAGGTTCTCTTTGTGGTAACCGTTGTGGTGGGCAATAATCCTAAATACCTCAATCCCGAAGAATGGATTAAGTCAAGGTAATCTGCTAAACTTCCGGAAGACAGAATCTGTTTATTATTTTTCAAGATCAGTATATTTTATCGGTATTTTGCTCTTAATGATTATGAATAAGCCCAATAAAATACTCTGGTTGCTTTTCTTTTTCAGTATTTTTTTTATGGCTTCCTGTTCGTCCAAGAAAAATACGTCTCCTATGCAGTTTAAAGAAAGTCAGCTCACTACCGAAAATTATGGTCATTTCCTGAATTCTACCCAGGTTTTTTCACCCGATGATCAATGGATCGTTTACGATACCCGTAATGATGATGGTGGTATCGGTGTTACAGGTCGCATTGAAATGGTAAATGTGAACACTGGTGAGTCAAAGCTATTGTACCAAACCGAAAACCAAACAAAATTTGGTCCGGGAGTGGGTGCAGTTACCTTTTCTCCTGTGGATCCAACCGTGTTGTTCATTCATGGTATTCGTAATGCAAATGAAAGCAGGCCTTATTCATTTTCGAGAAGAACGGGAGTGGCTATTCACGTAAATAATCCCTTGAAGCCGGTGTTTATGGATGCCCGGAACGTAATTGCACCTTTTACCCCTGGTGCACTGCGGGGTGGAACTCATGCCCACACCTGGAGCGGAGATGGAAAATGGATATCCTTCACCTATAATGATTATATACTGGAGGAATTATCTAAAACAGATTCTTCTGTAAAGGATTTGCGTACTATAGCCGTAATGATGCCTGGAAATGTGACCGTACCCGTTGACGGGGCTATGGAAAATAATGCCGGGGAATGTTTTTCCGTTGTAGTAGCCCGTGTAACCGAAAAACCTACACCCGGAAGTGATGAAATTGAAAAAGCGTTTGATGAAGGATGGATTGGCAAAAACGGCTACCGCAAAGCAGATGGGAGCTGGCAAAACCGGGCTATTGCCTTTCAGGGTAATGTTCGCAATGAACATAACGATGTTGTCGCGGAAGTTTTTGTAGCAGATATTCCTGATGATATTACGCGGGCCACCCCGGGAGAGCATCTCGAAGGAACGGATTCCACACGCCCCGATCCTCCTGCCGGAACCATTCAAAGAAGAGTTACCCATACCCTTCACGGTATTGAAGGCCCAAGACATTGGTTGCACACCACCTCAGACGGGGCGCTTATTTTGTTTACGGCAAAAGACGCTGCCGGTATTGTACAAATTTTTGGAGTATCGCCGAATGGAGGTGAAGTAAAACAAATAAGCTTTAATGCTTTTCCTGTAAATGGACCGTTGAATATTAGTCCCGATGATAATTATGTAGCCTATATAGCGGATAACAGCGTGTTCATTACAGGAATAAAAACGCGGATTTCGGAAAGACTCACTCCGCGAAGTGATGATGCCTTAGCTCCTGTGGGTGCTGCCATCTGGTCGAATAATGGAAAAATATTAGCGTTTAACCGTCGCATTAAGAAAGATGGAAAAGACTATTTCCAGATCTTTTTGCTGAAGTCGGAATAATCGCGGATTTGCAAATTCACATATTCACAAGATACAGTTCCGGAAGGCTGCGGTCGGTACCGCAGACCGCAGCCGAATTCCCGTGCCGGGCGAAGGGAGGTGTTAACCTGTCTGGTTTAAGCGTTCATGAACTTCAGATATTCAAACCATAACCAGACAGGTTTGCATCTGGCGCAGGTGTGTAGGGCGGGTATTGTGTGATGGCACACCTGATGCCTAAGCGTTACTTGTTCTACTATTGGTAGTTATTTTAAAATCTTGTTTGTGTTGATGAAAGTGGTAAAGTCAAGAAATTCCC
>CAZFGP010000023.1:0-33978 GCA_964518685.1 uncultured Terrimonas sp. | reverse complement strand
AGGATAAACGATAGCACTACCTTATCTCTGCGTTCCTCGCGGCTCTGCGCGAATTACTGCACGCCAAGGCGCAAAGACCCAAAGAGAGAAAGAACAACTCAGAATGAACGATAACACTATCCTTATCTCTGTGTTCCTCGCGGCTCTGCGCGAATTACTGCACGCCAAGGCGCAAAGACCCAAAGAGAGAAAGAACAACTCAGAATGAACGATAACACTTTCCTTAACTCTGCGTTCCTCGCGTCTCTGCGAGAATTATTGCACGTCAAGTCGCAAAGAATAACTCAGAATAGTTGATAGTGTTATCCTTATCTCAGTGACCTCTGCACGAGGTGTGATTGCACATAATTTCCCAATTCTAAATTACTGTAGCATCTGAATATATCCGATCTACCGCTTCCTTGTATTTCTCCAAAATCACTTTTCGTTTCAGACTAAGCTTAGGCGTAATCTCACCTGATTCCACACTCCATTCGTGAGGTAATAATTCGAACTTTTTCACCTGCTCCACATGGTTGAAGTATTGATTGAGAGTTTCCACCAATCCCTTAAAAAAATTCATTACGTTGGGGTCTTTGATCAGAATTTCATTCGGCTGAGAAGCCACTCCATTTTTTTCGCACCAGTCTTTTAGATTAATAAACGAGGGTACTATAAGCGCCCCAACAAATTTTTCTCCTGCACCCACTACCATTACTTGTTCAATAAATCGCGATTCCTTAAGTTTATTTTCAATAGCCGATGGAGCCACATATTTTCCTCCGCTGGTTTTGAACAGTTCCTTCTTACGATCGGTAATTCTTAAAAATAACTGATCCTCCAGTACACCGATATCACCGGTATGCAGCCAGCCATCAATGATTACTTCTGCTGTAAGGTCCGGACGCTTGTAATAACCAACCATCACCGATTCTCCCTTAACGCAGATTTCTCCATCATCCATCAGTTTTAATTCTACGCCATTAATCGGAGGGCCTACGGTGCCAAATTTCATTTTTCCAGGCTCACGTCTGTTAACCGATATAACTGGAGAATTTTCAGTAGGCCCGTATCCTTCATATAAAGGAATCCCTGCCGCATTGAAAATCCGCAACAATCTCTCCTGGCAGGCGGCTCCACCTGTAATGATATACTTAATGTTGCCCCCCAGGGCTTCTCTCCATTTACTGAAAATTAATCTATTAGCTAGCGATAACTGCGCATTATAAAACAGACCACCATCCTTCAGATTGTCATATTTCTTACCCAGATTAACCGCCCAAAAAAAGAGCTGTCTTTTTATGCCGGTCAGTTCCGAGCCTTTAGCAATTATCCGTTCATATACTTTTTCTAATAATCGTGGCACAGTTGTAAATACCTCAGGCTTCACCTCCTGCAAATTAGCTCCGATGGTTTCCAGACTTTCTGCATAATAAATCCCTATTCCGCTAAATAGATATATATAACTTACTGTTTTCTCAAAAATATGATTCAGGGGTAAAAAGCTGAGCGCTTTATACTGAGGCTGATCATCAAAGGGGAAACTTTCCTTTGCAAAAAAAGTATTGCGCAGGATATTATTATGACTCAGCATCACCCCTTTAGGAGTACCGGTAGTACCGGAGGTATAAATGATTGTAGCCAGATCATTTTTACTGATGTCTGATTTTACGGTCTCTATTTCTGCCAGTCCTGAATCCATTGCCCGCTGCAACAATTCGGACCAATGAGTAGCTCCGGCGATGGTGTTGAAAGTAAAAACCTCTTTAACAGTCGGGGTCTTTTCCCGGACATGTTGTATTTTTTGAAACAGATCATCACTGCTCACAAAAACACATCTTACAGCAGCGTCATTGAAAATAAATTCAATCTCTAACGGATTAGTTGTAGGATAAATAGGAACAAGGATGGCTCCGGTTTGCTGAACCGCCAAATCGGTAATCAGCCATTCAGGACGATTATTGGAGATGATGGCTACTTTGTCTCTTCTCTCAGTGGTCATATCATTTCCTGAAATACCTAATGACCGCAGACCTGCCGCCAATTTAAGCGATGTCTCCCTGACTTCCTGTGTACTATAGTTGCGCCATTTACCATTTTCTTTGGCGACAAGCATATCTTCCTTTGGAAATTTCTCCAATTGATAATCCAGGCAATCAAATAATCTTAAGGGTTTAATCATAACAATCGTTATTTATGCTGTAGGGAAATTAAGGAAAATATAATTAGCAAAAAAGAAATCCTACCTGTTCTGGTAATATTGACCCGGAGGCAATTTAAATACCCGTCCTCTTTGAAAATGATTAAATGTATCGTATTCTTCCCTGTTTTTCTGTATCCAGGCCTGATAATCAGCTGGCTGGATTGCAGAACCGAAGAGCCATTGGTTATAGGCCTCAAACATACCCGCCTCAAGCAATTGTTTCTGATAATCAAATAACCGAAAAGGATATGTTTGAGCATAGTTACTAAACCACTCATTAAGGAAATTCCTTCGAATTTTCAAAAGCGTTTCGGGTGTAATCCCTTTGGCAGCGAGTGAAGACTGGGCGTCCATAAGATTCAAAAATGAAGATGCAAAACCGTTCTTCTTCTTACGTTTTTTTTGCTGCGGGATTTCTGTCTCTGAGAAAAGTTTTTTATACCCGTCAAAAAGAATATTTTTTATTTCTGCAGTACGGACGGTATAGCTTTCTAAATTCGTAAAAATCTCTCCGTAAATTAATCCCCACACCCTATCGGTTGAGAAATAATAAAAACGACTGGCATGATAATAATTTCCAGGATAATTAGGATCCAAAGCAATTCCTTTTTCCCATTGAGCAATGGCATTATAGTCTTTCTTTTGCCAAAGTAATTCTCCATATTCACTGTATAAAACACCGCTGCCCGGAAATTTCTTCAATCCTTTGGCATACACTCTGGCGCCTTCTTTTACAGCTTCTATAGAACGATATACAGTACCGGCAATTTGAAAACTTTGTACGGTAGCGTCACTCTTTTCAATTACAGGCCGGATGGTTTCCAATGCCCTTACGAAATCCCGTTGCAGGTAAAAGGTATAAGCTATATCATTAAGAATACTGACATCTTCGGGTTTCAATTGCAAGGCACGCTTGAATACTAAAATAGCATTCCCCCAGTCTCCCACACGCATATATTCCCGACCTGATTTTTGCAAGGTGTCCGGATTTTGCTGTGAAAAACTGCTAAGCGCAAAAAAAAGAAACGAAAGCAGAAAAAAGGATGATTTCATATCCGTAAAGATAAGGTGCATGAAGTTAAAAACCCCTCACCAGCGACATCATTGTAAATCCTCATGAAATCAGATGCGTCAACAAACCATCTCTCAATTTAGGTTCAAACCAGGTGCTTTTGGGAGGCATCACCATTCCGCTGTCTGCGATATCAAACAGTTGCTGAATACTTACCGGAAATAAACTGAAAGCTACGCTCATTTCTCCGCTATTAACTCTTTTTTCCAACTCCGGCAGTCCCCGGATTCCTCCAACAAAATCAATGCGGGTATCTGTTCGCGGATCCTTTATCCCCAATACCGGATCCAAAAGGTTGTTTTGAAGAATGGTAACATCCAGTAGTCCAACCGGATCATTGAAATATGTACCTGGCTTAGCCGTAAGCACATACCAAGTGCCCTCTAAATACATTCCAAAATCGTGAAGCTGACGGGGTGCAAATGCAGCAGCCACGGCTGTAAGATCAAAATGTTGTGCCACCTGATTCAGAAACGCTTCCTTATCCAAACCGTTCAGATCACGCACCACACGATTGTAATCTAATATGCGCAACTGAGATGCCGGAAACAACGTGGTTAAGAAAAAATCGGCATCATTTGAATTGCCGGCCGGGGTTGCTCTTACCTTTGCCGCACTTGCTGCCCGGTGATGCCCATCGGCAATATAAGTGCAATCCACCTTTTCAGAAAATAAGCCGGTAATAGCTTCGATCACTTTATCATCATTGATTACCCATACGGTATGGGCAATACCATCATCAGCAATGAAATCGTAGACCGGTTTTTTATCCGTCTGCCATTTTTCAATTAAGAGGTCAATCTCCGAAACATTTTTATATGCCAAAAATACATTCCCCGTCTGTGCGCCGGTTGCAGAAATATGATTAATCCTGTCCTGTTCTTTTTCAGGACGGGTAAACTCATGCTTTTTAATGATATTATTCTCATAATCTTCTATGGATGAAGCACATACCAATCCAGTTTGGCTTTTGTCATTCATAGTTAGTCTATAAATATAATAGCAGGGCTTATTTTCCTGGAAAAGAATGTCACGCTGACGAAATGCCCGCAGATTATCTTTTGCCTTTTCATAAACTTCGCTGGCATGGATATCCACCTCCTTAGGGACATCAATTTCTGCCCGCGTAATATGAAGAAAAGAATTAGGGTTCCCACTGGCTTCTTTTTTTGCCTCCTGCCTGCTCATTACATCGTAGGGAGGAGAGGCTACCTGTTTAGCATATTGAGCCTGCGGTCTTAAAGCGGAGAAAGGGATGATAGTAGCCATATAAAAAAATGAGAAGATAAACTATTATTTAACCATGCTTAACAGCAAAATGCTCCATTACCTGGGTCAGTGCCTGCACACTGGTGAGAGGGAGAGCATTATAAAGAGAAACCCTGAATCCGCCTACACTTCGATGACCCTTCACGCCCACCATTCCTTCAGCCTTACATAATTCCAGAAAGGCACTTTCCAGTTTCGGATCTTCTATTACAAAAACGACGTTCATCTTACTTCGATCAACCTTTTCCACCCTGGTTTTAAAAACAGGTAAACGGTCTATGGTTTCATACAGTAATTGTGCCTTTTCATTGTTAATTTTTTCGATGGCTGCCACTCCTCCCTGCTTCTTTAACCATCTTAGTGTAAGCATACATACATATATTGCGAACACAGGCGGCGTATTCAACATAGATTCGGCTTCAATATGTTTCCGGTAATCCATCATGGACGGCAACGGTCTCCTTACTCTCCCAAGAATATTTTTATTCACCACCACCATACTCACTCCCGCAGCGCCAATATTTTTTTGCGCTCCTGCATAAATAAGATCAAAGCGATTGAAATCCATCACCTGGCTCAGGATATCACTGCTCATATCTGCAACTAGAGGCACCTTAGTTTGAGGAACAAAATGCATTTGAGTTCCCTCTATCGTATTATTGGTAGTATAATGGAAATATACGGCTTCAGCGGGAATCTCAAAGTTTTTGGGAATATAGGTATAACCCCTGTCTTTGGATGAAGCAACGACATTTACCTTCCCATAAACAGGCGCTTCTTTAATTGGCTTGGAACCCCAAACGCCGCAGTCGAGATAAGCCGCCATTTCATCATCGTTTAACAGATTCATTGGCACCTGAAAGAATTGAGTGGTGGCCCCTCCATGTAAAAACAAAACCTCACGATCTTCATTCAACTGCATCAATTCTTTGATTAAGGCTCTGGCCTCAGCCAGCACAGGCTTAAACAAGGCAGTGCGGTGTCCGATTTCCAGAATCGAGAGTCCTGTATTATTAAAATTAATAATAGCCTCTGAAGCCTGCTCAAACACCTGCCGGGGTAAAATACTTGGGCCAGCATTAAAATTATGTATCATTACTTAACATTGATAAGTTGAAAATCCAGATCATTATGGACTTTGCATTCGTTGAGGGGATGCAAAGATACATCAATTCCCTAATGTTCTGCTTTCGGGTTCTTCCATTTTCCAAATCCGATCCAGCGCTTCAAAATTTTTTGTCTCCTCTTCAGAAAAATGAATTGTAGCGGAAGGCTCCAATTGAGGCTGCCCGGCATTAACCCAGGCGGTATACCACAGACAGGCGATAGAAAAAACTGATTGTTTCATCCGTCTTTCCACCATACCCTTCAAGAGTGCATTATACTCCCTGGTAAAAGAGGAGGAATATTGCCGGATAATGATACCGTTCCTCTCTTCAAATGCATACTTCTGATCAGGCCGAAATTTAGTAGTAAGTAATTTTTCAACCCCAAGCACCGTATCTGCTGCTGCTGCGCTTTCTATCATCCTTTTCCAGATGAAATCCTTTGGGGAGGTCAGATATTTCGCCTTCCCAATAAAAAAATCGAATTCAGATTCAGCCAGCAGTTCCGGGATACGGCTTTCCCATAAGCCATGAATACCATGCTGCCCGGTTTGCTGCCCGTTGTAATTGCTATGCGCATGTAAAGGCACGTGCGCATCCGCAACATAATGACCTATTTCGGCGGATAGCTTTAATATGGCCGGCAGATTCTTTTCCTTAAACGCAGAGGTAAGGCGAAAAAGCATGATTTGTATCCACCATGGAACAATACCATGAGCTACCAGGGTATCTTCGCCATACTTTATAACCGCCTGCCCCCAGTCGCGGGGGAGGCTATGAAATGGTAAAACTCCATAATGGTTGAGATCAATATAATGTCTCGGTCCTTCTGCTTGAACGATGTATCTTCTCTTGTCCGGATCAACTGCATGCTCGGTTATAAAATCTAAATGAGGTTTGTAAAAGGCAACCATACCCGGAGGAAGGAGAAAAACGGCATGACGATTGATTTGCTTATGGGCATAGAAACCCCAGCAAAAAGCTTCCTGACAAAAGATCAAAGCAAGACCCGACAGCAAAATGATTTTCTGGTGCATGATGGTTAGCTTTCAGATGAAATAATATCCTGTAAGATACACTATTCCTCCTTCATCAATATGTGCTATTCGTGAGAGAAATATTATTGAATTCTAATCCGCAAATCATATTTGCTTAGCATCTCTACCGGCAGAGTCTTCATCAAGATTAGTGACCCCTCCGGAGATGGCAAACTTCATCGAATCTGCAGAACTGACATCGGTTATTCTTTTTACCCTTTCCTTCTTTACAAAATACAAATGGCCGGCAAAAGCGTACGACTGCGGAATGTATACGGCAACATATTCATTTAATCCGAATTCTGCTAACTCTTCCTGGGTGACGAACCCGATTCTCCATACGTCGGGTGCTTCAATAGCTACCAGTACTGCTTTATCAAACTTTCGCTTATTTCCCGCAAAGGCTTCAAAAAAATCTTTCACTGTAGTATAGATAATTTTTATACCCGGCGTTTTTTGAAGTATGCTGTCAAACAACTCCACCAGCTTACTTACAACAAAGGAAGAAGAAACATAGCCTACTAATAAAATTATAAGAAGAGCAACGATGAAGCCTACCCCGGGGAGATTATAGTGAGAAAATTCCGGAAAAAATTTCTCAATAATATCTGGCAAAATGCTGTCTATAAAGTTAAATAATGAGGTTAGCGCCCAGATTGTAATGACGATTGGAGCCAGGATAATCAGTCCCTGTAAAAAAACCCTTAGAATACCTTTGATCCAATTCCTGGAAGCCATAAGAAGCAATTGATGCACAAATGTAATTGAAGTTTCGCACTAATCTTCCTGGTTCGCTTCTCTTCCTACAATCTTATAATGGGGATTGGACAACCCCATCTGCCGTTTTTTGGAAGCCAGGAATACCGTTCGTCAAGTCTTTAAGAAAAATAAAGTGGAAACTTTGGTAACGAAATAAGTTTCCGTAGTTTTGCAACCGTTTTTGAAGGATATGGAAATACAGGAAAGGATTGTACAAAAGGCGCACGACTTATTTCTAAGGTACGGCGTACGAAGCATCAGCATGGATGAAATTGCTTCGCGACTGGGTGTAAGTAAAAAAACTATCTATCAGGTATATAAAGATAAAAACGCCCTGGTAAACAGTGTGGTGGAATTGGTAATCAGCAACAATACCAGTGAAAGTGCAACAATCAGGGCATCCAGTAAAAATCCGGTGCATGAAATACTGGTGGCAATGGATTTGGTGAAAGAGATGCTTAATAAAATGAATCCTACAATAATGTACGATTTACAAAAGTATCACCCGGCAGCTTTCAAAAAGATTACCGATCACAAAAACGAGTTTTTGTACCAGGTGATCCGGGAAAATCTCGAGGAGGGTATAAAACTGGAATTATATCGGCCGGAAATCAATATAGAAGTTGTTGCCAAATTTAGATTAGCATCCATTTTTCTGTTATTCAGTCCTGATCTTTTCCCTCCGGGTAATTATGATTTCGGCGTAATCCTGGAAGAACTGTCTGTCCATTTTTTGTATGGAATCACTACGGCTAAAGGGCAAAGACTGATAAAGAGATATTATAAACAACAAGAACCTATGGTATGAAGAAAAATAAATCCAATCGGCATTATCACAAACAACGCAACATTCTCATCATAGTCAGGTTAACCTCAATCAAACATAAAACGATTATATGAATACCAAAGGATGGAAAAGGAGAAAAGAAATGATATTTTTCTTAGCATGCTCATTGGCACTATGTGCGAAGGCTCAGCAAAACCCGCCTCCGGCAATTCACTCTTTCTCGATACAACAAACACTTGATTATGCAGAGCGGCACAACGTTCAGGTAAAGAATGCTTTATTAAATATATTAATACAACAGCAAACCAACCGGGAGTTTACGGGTTCAGCCTATCCTCAAATCAATGCCAATGGATCTTTAGTTTATAATGCCAGGCTCCCCGTTAGTTTAGTGCCAGCAGAATTTATTGGCGGCCAACCGGGGCAATTCATCAAATTGGCATTTGGTGTAAACTGGGGTGCAACAGGCGGTATCTCTTTAAACCAGCTCGTTTTTGATGGTCAGGTGTTTGTAGGATTGCAGGCCAGAAGAACTCTGATGAAGTTTAAGGAAAAAGAAGCTGAGGTAACCGAAGAAGCTATAAGAGCTAATGTTTACAAGATATATTATCAGTTGGTCGCAGCCAAAACTCAAATTGAGTTGCTGGATGCCAATATTGATTTGTTAGAGAAACTACAACACGACACCCGGATAATGCAGGAGAACGGTTTTGCAGAAAAATTAGATCTTGATAAAATATCGGTTCAACTGGCAAACTTGCAAACCGAAAAGACAAGCGCTTTAAATCAGATCAGCAATGGTTATTTAGGGCTGAAATTATTGATGGGGATGCCAGTTAAAGATTCTCTGATACTCACAGATAGTATTTCGGATGAGAATATAAAAACAGGTATTTTAGAAATGGAGGACTTTGATTATCATCAAAGGAAAGAATTTCAATATGCCGACCTGGGTATTTCCCTGGCTGAATACGATGTTCGCCGTTATACCTTATCCAAGCTGCCTACATTGCGACTCAACGGATATTACAATTATAATGCACAACGGCAAAAGTTTGATTTCCTTAAAAAAGGAGACTGGTTTGATATCTCTGCTATTACACTTCAGTTGAATTTTCCTTTATTTACCGGGTTTTCGGCAAATGCAAGAATTGCTAAAGCCAAACTTTCTTTGCAGCAAAATCTGAATCAGCGTGAGGCCTTGAAGATTAGTATCAGCAGTGAAATAGAAACCGCTCGAAATAATTTTAATTCCGCTATTGCCACCCTGGATTTTCAGAAAAAAAATATGCAACTCGCAGAAACCGTTTTTCAGCAAACCAAAAAGAAGTTTGAAGCAGGTGTGGGATCCAATATGGAAATCACACAGGCGCATACCGATCTGAAATCAGCACAAACCAATTATATCAATGCCCTGTACAGCGCTATAATTGCCAGAGTAGACTACAGGAAAGCTACCGGAAAACTTTAACCATCTTAAGAACAAATTTGAAATGATTTTAAAAAAGGAATATATGCAAGCAGGATTCAGAGCAGTTCTCACCTTAACCTTTTTAGTATTCTTAGCCTCATGCGGAAGCACCCCGGATAAGGAAAACAAAAGTCTGGAGGTTAAAAAAACAGAACTGCAGAAAATGAAAAAAGAGCAGCAGTCACTCAATGACAGGATAGCGGCGCTGGAAGAAGAAATTAATCAGATGGATCCTTCTCAACAAGACGAAAACGCCAAACTGGTGACATTTACCCCTCTTGAATCCGGAAGTTTCACCCACTATATTGACCTGCAGGGTCATATTGATGCGAACAATGTTTCCTATGTAGCGCCCCGTGGTCAGGGAGGAGTGGTAAAAGCCGTTTTTGTAAAACAGGGCGACCATGTAAACAAGGGGCAATTGCTGTTGAAACTGGATAATGCAATGGTGCAAAAACAACTTGAACAATTAAATACCCAACTGGCTTACGCCCGAGATCTTTTGCAAAGACAACAAAATTTATGGGACCAGCACATTGGTACTGAAGTGCAATTGCTAACCGCAAAGAACAATGTAATCTCTCTGGAAAAACAGATCGCCACAGCAATGGAACAGGCTTCTTTTTCCAATGTGTACTCCGAAATAGCGGGAGTAGCTGAAAATGTGGATATAAAAGTGGGTGAATTTTTCCAGGGAGGACCGCAGATTAGAATTGTAAATATGGCTGACCTCAAAGTGGTTACCCGGGTACCCGAAAACTATCTGGAACGAGTAGGTGTAGGCAGTAAAATGCTGATTACTTTTCCTGAAAGCAATAACAAAACCATCACCACTAAGGCGGCAGTTGCCGGCAAGTTAATAGACCCTAACAGCCGGTCTTTTTATATAGAAGCAAAGCTGCCCGCAGATAAGTCGCTTCGTCCCAACCAGATTGCAATGGTTAGAATAGAAGATTATACTGCAGATCAGGTAATTACCATTCCTGTTAACACCCTGCAAAATGATGATAAAGGGAAATTTGTGATGGTTGCTGAACAGGAAAACGGCAAATGGAAGGCTCATAAAAAAGCCATTACCATTGGGCAGCTTTATGGAGATAAAATCGAGGTTAAAACAGGACTTCAGGCAGGAGATCAGATTATTACTGAAGGTTTTCAAGGTTTGTATGAAGGACAATTGATCACCAATAATTAAGGACATAATACGGGAAACAAAAGAAACCTGATCCTGAACATAAAATATTAATCAGAGATGAGCGCTTTAGAAAGTATTAAAGATAAATTCAAAGAGTTTAAGCCTACCACCTGGAGCATAAAAAACAAAACTTCTATTTATCTCCTGATGGTTTTCGTTTGTGCCATTGGTATCTTCCAGTTTATCACCTTACCAAAGGAGCAATTTCCCGACGTAGTTATTCCAACCGTATATATTCAAACCGTATATGTGGGGAATTCCCCGAAAGACATAGAGAACCTGGTTACACAACCTATAGAAAAACAAATTAAAGGTATTACAGGGGTAAAAATTCAGAAGACTACCAGCACCTCTAACCAGGACTACTCGGCTATTATAGTAGAATTTAATACAGACGTAAATATTGATGTGGCGGTACAAAAGGTAAAAGATGCCGTGGATAAGGCTAAGAAAGATTTGCCCACCGATCTCACTCAGGAGCCAACGGTAGTGGAAGTGAGCCTGTCGGAATTACCTATCATGTATGTAAACATCAGTGGAAATTATGATGAAGTACGGCTTAAGAAATATGCAGACGATCTGCAGGATAAATTGGAAGAACTGACACAAATAACCCGGGTAGATATTGTTGGCGCTCCCGAAAGAGAATTTCAGATTAATGTAGACAACTACAGGATGCGCAGCGCCAATATTACTTTTGATGATATTGCCAATGCTGTATCCCGGGAAAACATGGACATCTCCGGAGGCTTGCTGGAAGTAGGCAACATGAAACGCACCCTTCAGATGAAAGGACAGTTTCGGTCTGTTGCCGATATTGAAAGAGTGATTGTTCGAAGCCCAACAGGCGCTTCTATTTATCTTAAGGATATAGCCGCTATAAAAGATACCACTAAAGAAAGAGAAAGCTATGCCCGTTTGGATGGCAGAAATGTAATTACGCTTAATATCGTTAAGCGATCCGGAGAGAATTTGATAGAAACGGCTGATGCAGTAAAGGAGGTGGTAAACGAGATGCAGGCCGATGAATTTCCCAAAGACCTGAATATTGTGATTACAGGCGATCAGAGTAAAAACGCAAGACATTCCTTTGATGAACTGGTAAATTCAATCGTTATAGGTTTTATTTTGGTATTGGTTATCCTGATGTTTTTCATGGGGGTTACAAATGCATTTTTCGTTGCACTTTCTGTACCTCTCAGTATGTTTGTTGCCTTCATGTTTTTACCGGCATCAGAAATTATAGTTGGCACTGATGTAACCCTTAATTTTATCGTGTTGTTTGCCTTGTTGTTTGGGTTAGGAATTATAGTGGATGATGCTATTGTGGTGATCGAAAATACCCATCGGATATTCATGCAGGCAAAGGGAAAACTCAATTCTGAAAAATCGGCTATTGTGGCTGCGGGCGAGGTGTTTATTCCTGTATTTGCGGGCACGCTTACGACCCTTGCACCTTTCTTCCCTCTTTTATTCTGGCCCGGTCTTATTGGAAAGTTCATGATATATCTGCCGGTGATGCTGATCTTTACCCTTTCCGCATCGCTGATTGTTGCCTTTATCATGAATCCGGTATTTGCCGTAGACTTTATGAACCATCCGGAAGCGCAGGGGAAAGAAAAGAAATCGGCCATTTTCAAGAAGCCATTTTTTTGGGTTGCTGTTGCCGGAGGCGTTGTACTTGATCTTTCAGGTGCCACCTTTTTGGGAAACATCTTACTGTTTCTCCTTCTGATGATTCTGTTGAACCGTTATGTTTTGGATGGTATTATTCACGGCTTCCAGAATCGGGTATTGCCCTGGATTATGGATCATTATGAAACCTTGTTGCGATGGGCTTTAAAAGGCTGGCGTCCGGTTTATTTATTGCTGGGAACAATGGGGTTATTGATAGTCAGTTTTTTGATGTTTGGTTTAGCTGTAAAAAGCCAGCGGGTACCCATTGTATTTTTCCCAAAATCCGATCCCAATTTTATTTATGTATATCTAAAGATGCCTGTGGGCTCTGACGTGAAATATACCGATTCTATCACCCGGGTTTTGGAACAGCGGGTTTATAGCGTGCTGGACATGAAAGACGGGAAAAAGAATCCTATTGTGGAAAGCGTAATTTCAAACGTTGCCATCGGAGCCAGCGACCCGCGAAGCGGAGACAGGAGTACCCGACCTGAATTGGGCAGAGTGCAGGTGTCGTTCGTAGAATACGAAAAGCGAAATGGCGTTTCCACAGCAGGGCTGTTAGATTCTATCCGGCACGCCATCAGAGGAATTCCCGGAACAGAGATCACGGTAGATCAGGAAGCCAGCGGCCCTCCTACCGACCCTCCTATCAACATTGAAGTTGCCAGTGAGGATTTCGATAAACTCATTAAAGCGGGAGTAGGTCTGAAGAATTATCTTGATTCCATTCGTGTACCTGGTGTGGAAGAATTGAAAATGGATGTTGACCTAACAAATCCCGAAATCACCATCTCAGTAGATCGGGAGCGAGCCTTAATAGAAGGCGTTTCTACTGCTCAAATTGGGATGCAAATCCGCACCGCCCTGTTTGGACGGGAAGTATCAAAGATTAAGGACGGTGAGGACGAATATAAGATCCAATTGCGCAACAATGAATTGCAGCGCAGAAGTTTGTCTGATTTGTTGAATATGAACATCACTTTCCGCGACATGGCCAGCGGTGGCGCTATTAAAAATGTACCCATCAGTTCCCTGGTTAAAGTTGATTATACAAATACCCTGGGAAGCGTAACACGAAAGGATCAAAAGCGGGTTATCGTGCTGCGCTCCAATGTACTTACTTCGCAAGGCTATACTCCGACTGCCGTTAATCAGCAAATCAGGAGTTATATAGATGCCTTTCCTGGCAAGGTGCAGGGGGTAACAATCAAACAGACCGGAGAAGGGCAGCAGCAGGCGGAAACCGGCGCTTTCCTGTTCAAAGCGCTTATGGTGGCCCTCATGCTTATACTGTTTATTCTGGTACTGCAATTCAATTCCGTGAGCAAGCCCGTGATTATTTTAACAGAAATAATCTTCAGCATAGTAGGGGTTTTAATCGGATTCAGCCTTACAGGAATGGAAGTATCGGTAGCCTTCACAGGACTGGGCGTTGTGGGATTGGCTGGAATTGTGGTGAAAAACGGGATCCTCGTTATTGAATTTGCAGACGAGTTGAGAAGCCGTGGTTTAAAGGTGCGGGAGGCTACTATAGAGGCAGGTAAAATCCGCATTGTGCCTGTATTACTTACTGCGCTTGCAGCGATTTTTGGACTTATCCCATTAGCCGTTGGATTCAATATTGATTTCATAGGTTTGTTTTCGAGTTTTGAACCACATATTTTCTTTGGAGGCGACAGTGCACGCTTCTGGAAACCACTGGCCTGGACCATTATTTTTGGATTGATCTTTGCTTTTTTTATGACCCTGATTATTGTACCCAGTATGTACCTGATAGCAGAACGGCTAAAACGCCCGATGCGCCGGCAATTTGGCGGAAAATGGATTTCCATGATGGGAATCCCGCCCTTTACGATACTATTTCTAATCCTCTTTATACCCTATACACTTATCCGGCACAAAATAGATGTTACGCGAAGGAAAAGAAAATTAGGCAATACCGCGAGTGAGACATGGACGGGCAGTTGGTTCTAGATTTTTTAACAAACAGAAGCCGAGCTATATACTTAGTGAACCAACCCCTGTTTTAGATTTCAGATTTATAATGGCTCTGATGAACGTTTGCACTTAACTGTAAATTTTGGTTACTTTTAGAAATAGATTGCTCACAAAAAAAAAGAGTCGTTGGCTTATCAAGACATTTTCAGCATTCTTGCAATATCGTTATCTGTATTGTTGTCAGGATGCACTAGCAGTAAACCCGCAACTGACTTAAACGTTACGACACGAACCACACAGGTGCATTTACAGAACCAAAACAACAATGTTATCAAAACTTCCTGGCCGTCTGTCGGTTGCTGGTTTTGGCTGGCGAAGGAGTTTGAGGGAGAGGGATATAAGCGGTTTATTGATCTTTATGAAAAATATACTCCATTTAAACTGCTCACCACGAGTTTACGGCATCGTGGAGACCTTACAGATCCGACAGTACACGAACGGATAAAAGCGGCATCAGGTTATGCACGTAGTAAAGGAATGGGTTTAGTGATGGATTTGGATATCCGTTTGGCAAGAGATAGCTTTAAGCAAAAATATCCTAACGAGTTGCAACAGATTATTCTGCTAAGGGAGTTGCCGCCGGGTGAAGGAAACTCCACATCTATCGCAATTAAAGCAAAAGGCTATGACGACCATTACACCTTCGGCAGAAATCCATATGAACCGATAGCCACAAAATTGCTTCGGGCGTACAGCTTCAAAAAGACAGATGGCTTAATTGCCACCGAAACGATAAGAGATATAACGAACATAGCTACTGCTACAGGCACCACTGATAGTGTTTACGTTACAATAAATTTCAACAATGCAGAAAAGGGGAGGACTGCCTGTGTTTTGGTTGCCGTCACTTTGTTCACGCCCGATGTTTTTGCTCCTCACCTGCTTTCTTATCAACGCGAAATTCTTCAGCAATATGCCGATGCAGCTCTCGCAGGCGCATGCAAGGATGAATGGGGTTTTCCCGGGAGATTTTCTCCGCCAACAAGCGACTTATGGTTCTCTCCCTTTATGGCAAGGTGGTATGAACAGCAAACAAACGGACGGGATTTATTGAGAGACATGTTGCTGATGACTTATGGAGAAAAAGATGCAGAAGCAGAAAGAGCATCCGCTATAAACCATTACATGGAATTGTACTGGAAAAGAAATGGCGAAATTGAAACGGATTATTATCATGCTGTAAAAGAAATTTTTGGAAGAAACGCCATGGTAGGTACACATCCAACGTGGTTTCCCTTCCCGGGCAAAAATGAAATCTTTAAGAATGGCATCAGCTGGTGGGTAGCAAAAAGAGATTTGGCCCAAACGGATGAAGCAACCCCTTTTAGTGTGAGGACCGCGCTGGCAAAAAAGATGTGGAGTCCCTTATGGTACAATATGTATTACGACGAGAAATTGGACCCGTATCACAAAGACATTTGGCGGGCGGCCTTGGCGGGCGGCAGACTTAACTATCATCCATTGTGGCCCCATCCCATTAACGAACTGCCTACTTCCCTGCTGAAGGATAGTTTAATGATGGCGGAAAGCAGAGTGAAACTATTGAATTATATTTCTGCAGCATCGCCTGATTGTCCGGTAGCCGTGGTGTTCGGACATCCTGCTGTCCTCAACTGGAGCGATAGCGCAACCTTTGCTGATCCAGGACTGTCTATTACCAATGATTTGTGGGAAGAAGGATATTACGCAGATCTGATTCCGAGTAGCGAAATTGTTAACGGGTCACTGATCATAAATGCAGAGGGCAAAATCCAATATGGTCCACAAAATTATAAAACCGTGGTTTTTTATCATCCCCAATATGATCATGAAGCAGTTGCAAATTTTTTCAACAAAGCGGCCGCATCAGGCGAGACTACTATTTACGTTGTTGGCAAATGGACGAAAAATTTTGACGGCAAACCTTTTGACGGGATAGAGATGATGGGTAAAAGTATCAGACAAGTACATGCATCTTCAGTGGCAGCAACTGTTATTACAGAACTTAAAGCCAAAGATGTTCTCCCGCAAACCAAAGGTGAGGTGCACTCAGGCGCTGGTTTTCCGGGTTCTGTAATGCCAAAGGCAAGCGGACAACTACGTTTGATTGACGGTACGCTTATTGTTGTTTCGGGAGAACAACACTTAATGGGAGATGAAATCAACCAGTCATTTCAGGCAAACGGTCATTCCGTGTATTTTAATGCTATTGGTGTTGCAGCTGTACGACTAAACAAAAAAGGTGAAGTGGAAGCATTAGCTGCAGGCGGACTTAAATCTTTCAAAACTCCGCATCTTTCCCTGGAGTTGCCTTGTCGGACAGACCTTGTATTGTACCGGCAGAATGGAGAATGGAAAGGAATAGTGCAGGGGTTAAACGGACCTTTGCCTGAAGCGCTCACCGACATTACCAAAAACTGGGTACGGTTGCGATGGCCTGAACGGTACACACAGCCTTAGCAAATGAAAATCTTATATAAGCCGTTTAAATTGGAGCGGTTTATCGTTCAGGAAATAATTTTTAATTCAAGAATCTCATAAGAAAATATTCCTGGCAAAAAGAACTATTTGTCATGCTTGCTCCTAAATTCCTGTTTGCCTGAAATAGCCAGTCTGTTCCACATATTAATGATAATCGCCTGCATGATGATCTGAGCTGTTTTTTCTTCGCCAAAAGCAGATATAGCGGCATCGTAGGTTTCGTCCTGAACACCTCCATCACCAATATGTGTAATTTCATCTGTTAATTGCAGCGCGATTCTCTCTTCTTTGCTGAATAGCGGTGATTCGTGCCATGTTGCAACCGCAAACAGCCTTCTATTGGTTTCTCCCAATTCAAGCGCCTCCTCTGTATGCATATCCATACAATAGGCGCAGCCATTTAATATCGAGGATCTCACTTTAATTAACTCCCGGACTTTCGGCTCTAAAGATGTAGAACGAATATAATTTTCCAATCCAATCATGGCTTCCATTGCTCTGGGTTGCACTTCACCTACTGATTTCCTTTTCATGACAAAAGATTTTTTTGTTTCTAATAAAAGAATATCTTTTTTGAGATGCATTAACACTTTTAATGTCTTAATACATTAACACAAAGGTACCGCTCAATTGAGATTTAATGTTTTGTGTCATGGTAATTTTCCGGCATTCGTAATAATTCCAACTTAATAAAAGAGTAAAACCAACGATAGTAGGTATTAAGATCGCGGAGGGAATGAATAGCAATTGCTATATCATTCTTATTGGCCCTTTAAACCACTTTTTTACAGACCATTCCCACCAAATCCATAAACTGATCAGCGTTAAGCCTGTTACTACCGGTGCATAGTTAACAGCGAGCCAGGTGAACGATTCATTCCAGGGAACGGCCGCCGGTTCAAATGGCATAATGAAATAAACAGCAATAACAGCTATTTCAAGAACCGCCACCAGGTTCATCCATCTGTATTTATTCCCCAGGTTCCATTCTCCCTGCTTAAAATCATTCCCGGCTTTCCACCTCAGCCAGATAGGAATTAAAAAAGAAAGATACAGGCAGATTACACCTATGGATACTACCGCATAAAATGCTGTTGGTATCCCTCTTGGACTTTTCCACAAAGCGGGCAGTGTCATAATGACTCCGGCTATACCAGAAAAAAGCACTGCATTAATAGGAACTTGAGATTTATTAACCTTAGACCATTTATTGTGACCGGGTACTGCGCCATCTCTTGAAAAGGCAAACAACATACGCGAACAGGAAGTGAGGCAGGCTATTGAACAAAACAATTGTCCGAAAGTAGTGATGGTTAAAACCAGTCTAAACATAGACGGACTTAACCCATTAAATAAAATGGCAATTACTGAACCGGCACCATAGGGATTCACCTCCGGATCAAATGAACTGATGATATCGGGCTTTGTGGCTATGGATAAAAAGGCGAGCAACAATACGTATCCGCCTATTGAAGAATAAAAAATAGATTTCCACAATCCTTTTGCTGCAGAGATGTTGGCGCCATGAGTTTCTTCAGACAGGTGTGCAGAGGCATCAAAACCCGTAATCGTGTATTGGGTCAACAAAAAGCCGAGAGGCAATACATACAGCCAGAAAGTAATTCCGTTGTCAAATCCGGAATTATTGATTTGAGTAGTAAAAATCCATTTAATATTTTGGTGGTCTTCCGGAACAAAAAATAAAATGAGAATGATAGCCGCAGCCCCAAATACATGCCACCATACAGAAACATTGTTGAACATAGCCTGCACCTGACTCCGGAAAGAGTTGATGATAGTGCTTCCAATCATTATCACCAAAAACCAGAAGAACTGTTGGTTGATATTATCTCCGTGAAAAAAATTTGCTGAATAATTTGGGAAATAGGTTCCTAAAGTAATGTTTAGAAAAGTTGCAGCTCCATACACTACGGAAGCATTTACGCCCAGTAAACCCAAAAGATTTAACCATCCGCTGAAAAACCCCGCTTTGGGGCCTCCCAACTTTGATGCCCACCAATAGATACCACCCGAAGTAGGATAGGCCGATGCCAACTCAGCCATACATAAACCAATCACCAAAATGAAAGCTGAAATCAACGGCCAGCCGAGAGAGATGGCGATAGGACCGCCATTGTTCCAGGCCTGTCCAAATGTGGTAAAACAGCCACTGAGAATAGAAATTACAGAAAAAGAAATGGCAAAATTGGAAAATGCCGACCAGCTTCTGTTCAGTTCCTGTTTATACCCTAAGGCAGCTAATATTTGTTCATCTTTTTCTCCGGCCTGGGTTCCAGTTGATTTTTTTATTGCCATGCTAATTTGCTGAAAGGGTTATGAGTTCGCACAATCTAATCATCTATCTATGCATAAATGTAACATAAGTTTAAGATTATGCCAACAGGCAGCAACAGAGATAACAGGCGCAACGCATTGAATCCAAAATGTGCGGCAGATCATTAAGTCCCTGCAAAATCCTGATTGAACTGTTCGGAGTACGGAATATTTTTAAAAAAGAAAAAGCATCAGCGTGGAGAATAACCACACCGATGCTTACGAATAATTTATTGGGGGATTTAATAGTCGTTCAAATCATTTATTTCCGACTGAATAGCAGCCTCTGTGGTTTCTTCCAACGTGAGGGTTTCCGTAAGGTTTTCTGTTACGGTAATGTCTTTTTTTGCCAGGTAGAACCTTCCGTCTTTAATAGAAAAAGCCAGTAACCTTCCTTCAACATCCTGTGGCATCATATTATCGTAGCTCTTTACACCATCAGTTCCGTCTAAGGTATATAAATGAGCCGCTACATTGCTTCCTTTACCACAGAAGAAGACAAAAGTTTCACCGCTGAATCCACGAAAATTAGCAAAAGTACCCGGGTTATTCAATACCTTAACTCTCAGGGTTGTTTGTGGTTTCCCCTGTTCCCACAATACATCGCAGTTCACCCATCCAAGTTGTCCGAAATTAAAAGCAAAGTCACTGCCAACTTCTCCTTTTACCTCTCGGGGATTGTTACCATTCGCTTCTCCCGGAACATCCCAGGCAAATTGCCCATTATCATCATCTATTTTTCCTTCCCATATCAGGGTAAAGCCATTTCGTTTTGCAGGAATAGCGATATTTATTGGAACGCCTAAAATTTCGTCCACACTAGTACCATTGCTTTTGAAGTCAATAAAAATAAAACCGTCAGAATGCAAGGGTTTTCCTGAAATATGATTGGTATTACCTCCGCCTGAAAGGATATCTTTACGATCAAGAAATTCAATTGCCTCCATTGTAACTTCCCCTTCAACATTCTCACCGTTCAACTTTAATGCATTTTTTGGAATGGTGATCTTCGTTCCTTTTTTCAGGGTAATGGTTTTGGGCAGGTCGCGCGTATTAAATTTTTCAGATTGTTTTTGAGGTCCTCTTTTCTGAATAAAATCAGAGGTATTAGCCACATCTGGAATAATTACCGGAGACTGATCTTTCAGACACGACCCTAACGTAAATACAAGTACACTACAAATAACCAAAATTTGTTGAATCTTCATAAGATATTTTTTTTTGTAAAACGAGGAGATCGTTTTTGTATTGTTAGCATAAAACAATCCTTTTCCGGAAACAGCTTTTCACCCTCCGGTTATACCTCGCATGAGCTGTTGAAACTGGCTGAGTATTATGTTCTTATTAAAAACACAACAAATTAACAAGCGTTATAATTTCGGACAATGCCGGGAAAGGTGCGGAAGGTTCCGGCCAACTATAAGGAGTTATAGGTTTTTTCAGCCTTATCTGGCCGGCATCTCATTACATTTATCTATTATGGATAATAGTCAGGGTAAAAACTCAAACTGGTAGAGAACCAGGAAGAAAAACCATGAGTCTTCTTTCCGATTTAAATCTTACAAAAATTAAATTCTTTTTTTCTTGTCAATTTCTGAACAGAGATTATTAAATATTTCTTCAATTGAACCTTCACCCTTTACCTGCTTTACCTTTTCAAACTTTCTGTAATAATCCGCAACAGCTGAAGTTTTTTTATGATATTCCGCAATACGGGCCCGAATAATGCTTTCATTAACATCGTCACTTCGACCGGAAGTCTTTCCTCTGTTGAGCAAACGGTTAATTAATTCCTCCTCGCTTACTTCAAGCGCTAACATTAAGTGAATACCGGTTTTTTTGAGCTTAAGCAGCTTATCCAGCGCTTCAGCCTGGGCTTCCGTACGGGGAAAGCCATCAAAAAGAAAACCATTGGCACCGGAATTAGCCTCTAAAGCCGAACTGATCATTCCAATCACCACTTCATCGGGAACCAGTTCACCTTTGTCCATGAAACTCTTAGCCTCCAATCCCAACGGGGTTTGCGAGGCAATCTCACTCCGTAATAAATCTCCTGTAGCGAGGTGTTTTAGCCCATATTTTGTGATCAATTTTTCAGATTGGGTACCTTTTCCACTGCCAGGAGGTCCAAATAAAATCAAATTAAACATGTACTTAAAAAACTTGGGTGAAGGGCAAATATAAAGGAACGGCTTTAAAAATCTCTTAACATCCGGAGAAAATAATGGCAGGATAAGACAATTTACCCGGATAAAAGAGCCGGTATGAAATGAATTAGGGAATATTTTCCTGAGGATTACGTTAATTTGATCAAAAATCGTGATATGAGAATCATCCTGCTGTTTGTTTTTATTCTTTCATTAACAGGGTGTGAAACAACCCAACAGATATTGAATAGTATGAATACCGGCTCAGGAGGGCTAAGCAGCGCAGAAATTGCTTCGGGGTTAAAAGAAGCTTTACGAATAGGAACCGAAAACGGAACAGAAAAACTCTCCGCAGCCGATGGGTTCTTTGCCAATGCTGCAATTAAGATTCTGATGCCTGAAGAAGCCAGGCGGGTTGAAAGCACCTTAAGAGATATAGGCTTGGGAAATCTCGTAGACAAGGCAATTCTTTCCATGAACAGGGCGGCAGAAAATGCTGCCAAATCTGCCACACCCATCTTTGTGAATGCTATTAAGGAAATGACTATTACAGATGCTATTGGAATTCTGAAAGGCAATGATGATGCGGCTACCCGGTATTTTAAAGAAAAAACTACCTTGGCCTTAACCAATGCTTTCCAACCCGTTATAGAACAATCTCTCTCCAAAGTCAATGCTACCCGTTATTGGAATGATGTATTTTCCGCCTACAACAAATTTGCGGCCTCTCCTGTAAATACGAACCTCAGTGCCTACGTTACAGAAAAAGCTATTACCGGCATATTTTACGAGGTAGGGAAGGAAGAACTGAAAATCAGAAAGAATCCCGCAGCACGGGTTACCGAATTATTGAAAAAAGTATTTGGCAGCAATGACCATTAACAGATCTCTCTGGATCTCTAAAAATTTTCCATATCCTTTTTTGTATTTACGAATTCTGGAGAATATTGTTGTGGTATTCGTATTAGAAGGGTATATTGTAAAATGATAGTAGTAATTTTGTGGCTATTTTGACAATCATGAATACTATAGACATTTCTCCTCGTCCGGCACTGACTGCAAAAGATTTTGCAACGGATCAGGAAGTAAGGTGGTGTCCGGGTTGTGGCGATTATTCCATCCTGGCTCAAATGCAAAAAGTGATGCCTGGAATTGGTGTTCCAAAGGAAAATATTGTCATTATTTCAGGGATAGGCTGTTCTTCGCGCTTTCCCTACTATATGAATACCTATGGCATGCACTCCATTCATGGCAGGGCCACCGCCATTGCTTCGGGACTAAAAGCCACCCGTCCGGAACTGAGTATATGGATAGTTACCGGAGACGGGGATGGACTAAGTATCGGAGGAAACCATACCATTCATTTGATGCGGCGTAACTTCGATGTAAACGTACTCTTATTTAATAACCAGATTTATGGACTTACTAAGGGACAATATTCACCCACTTCAGAACAACAAAAAATAACTAAATCTTCCCCCTGGGGAAGTATTGACCGCCCTTTTAATCCACTGGCACTAGCGATGGGAGCCGATGCCTCCTTTGTAGCCCGAACAATGGACCGCGATCCAAAACATTTGCAGGAAATGTTGATACGCAGTCATCAGCACAGAGGCGCTTCTTTTTTAGAAATATACCAAAACTGCAACATCTTTAATGATGGTGCTTTTTTTGCTTTTACAGAAAAGAATTCAAAACCAGAACATTCCATTTTTCTGGAACAGGGTAAACCGCTCGTTTTTGGCGCCACCAGAAACAAGGGCGTGAAATTAGACGGACTAAAACCTGTTGTTGTAGAACTTGGAGAGAATTTTAATGAGAACGATCTCTGGATTCACGATGAGAGAGATTTTTACAAGGCGCAGACACTGACAAGAATGTTTGACGATCCCGGTCAGGAAGATCATCTTCCCCGCCCTTTTGGCGTGTTTTACGAAACGGATCGAGGGTGTTATGAAGAACTGATGAGCGCTCAGATAGAAGAAGCAATTGCCTCAAAAGGGAAAGGAGATCTGAATAGGCTTTTACGAGGAAAAGAAGTATGGGAAATAACCTGATTCCAAACTCGCGGTATTTATTTGTGTAAGCTGCGTCCTATCTTTGCCTAAAGCGCAGAATGGAAAAATCAAATTTCGTTGATCAGATAAGGATTTTTTGCCGCAGTGGTAAGGGCGGAGCAGGCAGTAAACATTTTCTGCGTACAAAATACAACCCAAAAGCCGGGCCCGATGGAGGAGACGGAGGAAGAGGCGGACACATTATCCTAAAGGGAAATAAAAACCTGTGGACGCTTCTGCACCTGAGATATTTTAAAAACGTACTTGCAGGAAATGGAGCACCCGGCGGAAGCAATAATTGCACCGGAAAATCAGGAAAAGATATCGTTATAGAGGTACCTCTTGGAACAATTGCCTTTGATGAGGTAACACAAGAAAAGGAAGCAGAAATCACAAAAAACGGCCAGGAAATTATTTGGATAAAAGGAGGAAAAGGAGGCTTGGGCAATACCAATTTTGCAACAGCCACCAATCAGGCTCCTGAATATGCACAACCGGGTGAGCCCGGCCAGGAAGCCTGGAAAGTACTGGAATTGAAGGTATTGGCAGACGTAGGACTTGTGGGCTTTCCCAATGCGGGTAAATCCACCTTATTATCTGTGCTGACAGCAGCAAAACCCAAAATAGCCGACTATGCCTTTACCACTATTCATCCCAACCTGGGTATAGTGGAATACCGCGATCATCAAAGCTTTTGTATCGCAGACCTTCCCGGAATCATTGAGGGAGCAGCCGAAGGGAAAGGATTGGGCCATCGGTTTCTCCGACATATTGAACGTAATTCCGCTCTGCTTTTTGTTATACCTGCAGACAGTGGAGATTACAGCAGAGAATTTAATATCCTCCTGGAAGAGTTGAAACAATACAACCCGGACTTATTACACAAGGATTTTTTAATCGCCATCAGTAAAAGTGATCTCCTTGATGAGGAATTAATGCATTCTATAAAACAGGAATTACCGGCTGATATCCCCCATTTTTTCATCTCCTCTCTAACCCGAAAGGGTTTGCCAGAATTAAAAGACGCCCTGTGGGAAGTATTAAATAAGCCATAATCCCTTATCTTTATTATGTGGGTATCGTGGGACCAGATAAAGATATAACAGGTTGGGAGGTGTTGTTCCATAAGAACATTGAAAATACCAGGATTATTCCATTTCTTTTCGATATTGAAAATTCTGTTTATGGCTGTATTACCCTGGAGTAAAGGGATTGTAAAACGTATTATTGAAGACGCCCCTCTTACCCGCAGATACTGGATTGAAATTCAGGACACGAATAATTTTGAGTTTACGGCAGGCCAGTTTGTCACCTTAGATTTGCCAATACACGAAAAACCGGCAAGAAGGTGGCGCAGTTATTCCATAGCCTCCTGGCCCGACGGCACCAACGTGATTGAACTGGTAATTGTATTATTGGAAGGAGGCGCCGGTACAAATTATATTTTTAGTGAAATCAGGGAAGGGTCAGAATTTATCCTGCGGGGCCCTCTGGGCGTGTTTACCTTGCCCGCGTCAATTGAAAAAGACCTGTACCTGATTTGCACCGGCACCGGGATTGCACCTTTCAGGAGCATGATCAATTCCATACTCCTGCACAATATGGCACACCAGCAGATTCATCTCATATTTGGCTGCAGGAAGAAAGAAAATCTGCTGTATTATGAGGAAATGACTGATCTGGAAAAGAGAATGCCTAATTTTCATTATCATCCTACATTATCGAGAGAAGAATGGGAAGGAAGAACTGGTTATGTACATAGTATTTATGAAGAACTGGCACAGGATGTAAAACCCGCTCATTTTTTTCTTTGCGGATGGAAAGAGATGATTAATGAGGCCAAACAGAGAATAGTAGCCCTGGGTTACGACCGTAAGATGATTCATCAGGAATTATACGGATAATAAACACAAAACATAGGCCTCCGCATATCATATCCAAATTTCCGTTTATCTTGCACCTCCTTTAAACATATTGATCACTATGGAATACAGTAAGATTATCTCGGTAACCGGATTAAGCGGTTTATTTGAATTACTCAGCTCAAAAACAGATGGTGCAATTGTAAGGTCACTGGAAGATAAGAGTAGCCGGTTTGTTTCCTCCCGCATTCATCATTTTTCACACCTCGAAAGTATTGAAATATTTACTGTAAACGAGAATGTAAATCTGGCAGATGTTTTTATTGCCATTCAAAACAGCAATGTTTCTTTACCCAATGAAAAAGACAATGCGGCGATAAAGAAATATTTCGAAACGGTTTATCCGGATATGGATTTTGAGAAAGTGTACCTGAGCGATATGAAAAAAATATTGAAATGGCTGGGTATACTTAAGGCAAATAATATTGAGATCAAAGCCCCCCAACCGCAAGAGGAAACCGTTGATTCCTCCGAAGAGATTAAAGAAGAAACCATAATTGAACCGGTTGAAGAAGTTGCCGCTAATCCGAAAAAAAAGGCTGCTCCCAAAAAGAAAGCAAAAGAATAACATGATTCAGGCGAATGCAGATATTAAAAAGATAGAAAGACATTTTCTTCCTCAGCAATTTAAAGTAACCACATGGGAGGCGTTGGAACCTTTTTTCAAGGAGCTTTCTGAAAGGGAAATAGCGTCTGTGGAGGACCTGAAAAACTGGCTGAAAGATATCAGCGAACTGGAGGCTATTGTATCTGAAGATGCCTGCTGGCGACAGATCAGGATGACCTGTGATACAGAGAACAAAGAATTGGCGGAGTCGTTTAATTATTTCTACACGGCTATTCAGCCTCATATTCAACCTTATGTAGATAAAATTAACCGCAAATTAATTGACTGCAGGTACACTCCCGAATTGGATCAGCACCAATTCTTCACCTACCTTCGTTCGGTAAGAAAAAGCATTGAACTCTTTCGGGAAGAAAACATTCCACTTTTTGCAGAACTGAGTGTGATGCAACAGCAATACGGCGCTATTGCCGGAAAAATGACCGTGAAAGTTGAAGAGAAAGAATATACTTTGCAGCAGGCATCCAAATTTCTGGAAAGTCATGATCGGTCTTTGCGGGAGAGCGTTTATCGCAAAATAAACGAAAGAAGAAGCCAGGATAAGGATGCCCTGGATAACTTGTTCAGCCAATTAGTGCAAAAGCGTCATCAGGTAGCGTTGAATGCAGGGTATACTAATTATCGGGACTATGCTTTTGAAGCAAAAGGTCGTTTTGATTATACTAAAGAAGATTGCTTTAGTTTTCATGAGGGAGTGAAACAGTATGTGCTGCCACTGGTAGATGAAATCAATCGCAAGAAGAGAAAAAAGTTAAAGCTGGACACTTTAAAACCCTGGGATACCGAAGCAGAACCCGAGGGGGTACAACCCTTGCGACCTTTTGAAACAGGAAAAGAACTTCTCGAAAAGTCTATACAATGCTTCAGCAATCTCCGTCCTTTCTTCGCCGATTGTTTGCGCAAAATGAATGAATTGCATCATCTTGATCTGGACAGCAGGAAGGGGAAGGCGCCGGGAGGATACAATATGCCATTGGCTGAAAGCGGCGCTCCGTTTATTTTTATGAATGCTGCCGGACAGATGCACGATGTTACCACTATTGTACACGAAGGCGGACATGCTATCCATTCTTTCCTAACCCATTCTTTAGAATTGTCTGCCTTTAAGGACTATCCTATTGAGATGGCTGAGGTTGCAAGTATGAGTATGGAATTATTCAGTATGGAATACTGGAATAATTTTTTTAATGATCCAAAAGATTTGGAAAGAGCCAGGGAGCATCAATTGGAAAGAGTAATCACCGTAATGCCCTGGATTGCTACTATAGATAAATTTCAGCATTGGATTTACGAAAACCCCTTCCATACCACCGAAGAAAGAAGCACCCGATGGATGGAAATTCTACAAGAGTTTTCCTCTACTGAAATAGATGTCAATGGATTAGAACAATATCGGAAAATTTCCTGGCAGCGTCAGTTGCATTTATTTGAAGTGCCTTTTTATTATATCGAGTATGGAATTGCCCAATTAGGTGCAATAGGCATGTGGAAACAGTTTAAAGAAAATCGGGAAAAAGCTTTGGATAATTATATGAAAGCATTAAGTTTGGGTGGCACTAAACCTTTACCCGAATTATACAGAACTGCAGGATTGAAATTTGATTTTTCACCGGAATATATCAAAGAATTGATTGCGTTTGTTCATGGCGAAATGCAAATGCCGAACAACGTTTGAAATAGCTACTAATCAGAGCCTTAACCAAAAGTCCCTGTGTTTCCACACCGGGGCTTTCTTTTATAGGAAATACCTGACGCCTTATCCTTTATTTCTTTTTATCCTTGCTAAAGTGTCTTTTGTTGCGGAACTGATCACCAACCTCCCACTAACTTCTGCACGATGCCGCAAAAGTTCATCCCAGTTTTCTGTCCCTTCCCATAATGCCTTTTTAAGCGCTGTAATTGCATCTATGCTGCTCCGGGCCAGTTCATGGCTCAATCGTTGCACCGATTCATCCATATCGTTAATGGCAGGATGCAATTCAGCATACAGCCCTTTTCTGCGTGCCCAATCGGCGGGTCGCCATGTTGCAGCATCAATAGCCAGCTGACTGAAAGCGCTGAGTCCTATTTTTCTCTGGATAGCAGGACCTACTACAAACGGACCAAGTCCTATGGTGAGTTCACTAAGTTTCACGTCTGCACCTTCAGTGGCAATGGCGTAATCAGCCGCAGCAGCTAATCCCACACCTCCGCCAACACATCTTCCATGTATCCGGGCCAGAATTAACCTGGGGCATTTACGCATAGCATTGATCACCTGAGCAAAGCCGTTAAAAAACTTTTTTCCTTCCTCCTGATTATTTATCTTCAGCAGTTCCTCGAGAGAAGCGCCGCCGCAAAATGCACCCTCTCCTGCCGAACGAATCACGATGACTTTGGTTTCTTCTGCCAAACCTTCACTATGAATTTCCTGAGTCAGTTCATTTAAAATTGCAGAGGGAAGAGAATTTCCTTTCGGATGGAAAAATTCTATTACCGTAATGCCCTCTTTGGAATCAACCTTTACATATCCCCCTTGAATTTCATGTAACATACTACCGAATTTATTTATATACGGTTTCTAATAGGACGCATCCCAAATTTTCGCTCTATCTGCGGCATTCCGGTCGGTGGAACACCGACCGGTAGTGAGTTCTACAGGCGGGTGTCTCACCCGCCTGCGAAAATATAGGATGCGCCCTTTCTAATAACAGGTACACAAATTACAAAAATTAATATTTTCGCAATAAAAACAGAATCATGCGCATAAATGTGGGATTATTTATTATAACGACTTGTCTGGCTGTGTCCTGCAATACGTCCGGAACCTCTGATAGTGATGCTCAACAACACAATGCCTCTATCCCAAAAACGCAATCAGATAGTTTGTACAAAGCGACTATGGAGGGGCATGATATCGGAATGGCAAAAATGGGAGAAATGATACGCTATCAAAATCTTTTGAAACAAAAGGCAGACTCGCTCTCCCGGATAAAAAGCAAAGACAACCAGATCGGAATGCTCGACTCTGCTTTACAAGACCTGAACCGGGCAGAAGAGCAAATGAACCAGTGGATGCAGCAGTTTGAGCCTGATAAAGCAGGGGAAACCGAAGCGCAAAAAATTCTCTTCTACAAATCAGAAAAAGAGAAAATTGATTCCGTTAATGCCAGTATCCTTCAAGGTATTGACAAGGCAAAAAAAGCGCTGGAATAAAATGGAGTATTTTTGTTCTGATTAAAAACGGATAGGCCGCAGTTCCTAATAAAACATAACAGGTTATTTATATTGACCCGGTTGATAAGTGCCAACCTCTTCTTTGGAAAAGGATACATTCAAACGATTCCATACGTTGATCAGGTTTACAGCCATAGTCAGATCAAGGAGTTCCTGATCACTAAAATGCCTGGAAGCCTCTGCATAAATATCATCCGGAACTTTACTGGAAGTAACCGCCTCTGCCCATAAAAGAGCCGCTCTTTCCCTCTCTGTATAGTAAGGCGCCTCATGCCAGGCGCTCAGACCATAAAGTCGCTGTTCTGATTCTCCTAAATTGCGGGCGTCTTTCCAGTGCATGTCAAGACAATATGCACAACCATTAATTTGGGATACCCTGATCTTCACCAGTTCCTGAAGGGTGGCTCCGATGGTACTTTTTTTCAGGTAACTTCCCATTGCATACAGGGGTTGAAGCGCCGCTTGCCCCATCGCCGAATAATTCAGTCTTTTAACTTCTGTCATCTTTAAAATCGTTTGATCTGTCTTCTGATTCATTGACTTTTAAAATGGCCAATAATGGAAGGGCAGGAAAGTGAAAATTCACAATGTATTGCAAAGTTAATTATTCCTCATTCATGAACTTAAACGCAGGTGGCAAAAAACCTGTCTTTTATCACTTTCAGCGAAAAAGACAATGTCTTTAACTAACACAATGATAAATTCCCAGGCTTTAAGCCAACTCTCCATAGATTAGACACAGGTGATTTCTTCCTTACCAACCACCGGATTGTTTCTTTCAAGCCATTCCTTCATCCCGCCACTGTAATTTTTTATATGATCAAAACCATTTCTTCTCAGGAGTGAATAAGCCAGGGCAGACCTGTCACCAGCCTGACAATGAAGGATCACCTGTTTTGTTTTACTGATTTTGTTTATATTATCCTGCAGCGTGCCTACAAACAGATGTCTGGCTCCCTCCACGCGTGCATTATTATATTCGGATTCACCCCGCACGTCAATAATCTGCACACCATCGTTTCCTATATATGATTTAAACTCATCTAAATCAATTATGTCGCCCGTTTGCAATTCCAATCCGGAATCGGTAACATCCGAAATATACCCGTATATATTATCCAATCCGATGCGCATCAATTTACGTGTAAGCTCTTCCACATCCTTATCATCAGCCACCAACATATACTGCTCCTCATAGTTCAGCATCCAACCCATCCAGGTAGAAAAAGAATCATTGTTCTGGATATTAAGGCTACCGGAAATAAAACCTTTGGCAAAATCTGATTTGTGTCGGGTATCAATCAGTTTAATCCCTTTCCTCAGCGCAGATAAAAACTGTTCCTTAGTTAATTTTGATACTTTAGGCACTTCCACCGTCAAACGTCGTTTCACTTTGTTCAGGTGCTTCATCATCGCAAAATATTTTGGAGGTTCGGGTTGATCCGTAAGCAAATAATCTACAAATCCCTCCCTGTTATTTTCATATTGCAGCGCCCAGTTTCTGATCTTTTCATACCCAACTGTAGAGCCAGGTACTGCGCCCAGAGCCTTTCCGCAAGCCGATCCGGCGCCATGGGCCGGCCATACTTGTATATGATCCGGGAGTGCGGCAAACTTCTTCAGTGAATCAAACATTTGCCTGGCGCCCTCTTCTTTAGTACCCAATATCCCGGCAGCCTTCTCTAAAAGATCCGGACGTCCCACATCACCTACAAATACAAAATCTCCCGTAAAAAGCATAACCGGCTCCTCTGATGCCGGGTGATCAGTAAGTAAAAAACTGACGCTTTCGGGGGTATGTCCGGGTGTATGCATCACCTTCAGTGAAAGATTTCCAACTTTAATCACATGTCCATCTTTTATACCAATATGCGGAAATTCATATTGCCAGTCTGTTCCACCCTCATCTGACAAATACATAGACGCGCCTGTAACTGCCGCCAACTCTCTGGATCCGCACAGAAAATCGGCATGAATATGGGTTTCAGTAATATGTGTAATTTGCAAATTGTTCACTTCCGCAATTTTGAGATAGGTATCAACATCTCTTTTTGCGTCAATTACTATAGCCTCACCGGTAGCCTGACAGCCTATCAGATAACTTCCCTGAGCCAAACTCTTATCATAAATGTGTTCGAAAAACATAACTTTAATTTATTTGCTCCGCTGCGAATTTCCGATGATAATTCCAAATGAAGCGTTATTTTGGTTACATATGCTGTCATTAACACAAAAAGTTCATCCATTTTAACACTATAGGATACTTTAAATGAATAATTTTGAAATAAATTGAAATTGTTTAAAGGAACAGTATATCTTTACACTACAGTTATAAGCTATTAAGACTGATTCTATCACATTAATATTAAATGGAAGGTGGAAAACAACTTAACTTTTGTTGGTTTTAATTTAATTGCAAAAGATATCTTGCCTACTCGCAATGAAATAGCTTATTGGGTCAGACCTCTGCGACGTCTTTTCCGACGAACTCATATTTGATACGCGGTTTTGCCTAAAGATTTGATGTAAGGCACGCTTAGAGTGATGGACAAGATCCTTCACCAGTCTAAAAATTATTTTTTACACTTTCACAGTCAGACAGTTTTGAATCAGGAACATAATTGTATCGTTAGGATAGCTACATCCGAAGATTATAAATATATAGGTGTTATCATTGAAGAAATGACGCTTTCCGCGGCCAAACGGGGCGTGCATATTATTCCCCGCACCCCGGAGTACATTATGGCAAAGATGAATGCCGGATTAGCGGTTATTGCCATTAACCCGGAATATGATGAGTGGGTTGGTTTTTGTTGTATTGAGGTCTGGGCGCATGGGAAATATGTGGCTAATTCAGGACTTATCGTTTCTCCGCAATACAGGGGTATTGGCATTTCAAGAGATATCAAGATCGCCTTATTTAAGCAATGCCGGTCAAAATTCCCTGCTGCACGGTTATTTAGCCTCTCAACCAGTCCTGCGGTACAACATGTAAATGAAGAATTAGGTTACAAAGTGATACCTCATGCTGACATGTTAAAGGATAAATTCTTTTTACAGGGTTGCACCAGTTGGGTAAATTATGTTGGATTAATGAATGATAAAGAACTCAGTACCCGGTATGTAGCTATGGTTTTTGATCCATTCCGGCAAGTTACCAAACCTGTGCTTTCGGGACTCAGGCAATATCTTGTGGGACATATTGGACTAATCACTAAAAAGAAAACAGAGCAGGTTTTGAAACATGCAGAAGTGGAACTTGCCGTACACCCCATGTAGGATCCGGCTCCGTCTTAAACGCTGATGCATTTAATAACCCAACTCCTCATTCAGGGTTTTTAACAGGTATAATTTTTTATCCGAAAAATATTCCCAAAACATCACTCCCGCCAGTTGATGTGCCTTAATATAATTACATTTAGCCTTTACTGATTCTTCGTCGTCATAGGTGATGAAGATCTTTTTCTCAGCATTAAAAAGAAAAGGGGCCTGTGATATATGATCCCAATACCTTACAAATCCTTTTTTATTTACCAGACTATCTTTAAGAAAAGTATAGCCTCCGCCAAACATCGGCCTTACAGGAATTTGGTACAAGCCATTATTTGCCGTACTGGCCACTACCTTCCCCTTTCCATAAAATGCAATTCCCATTACTATTTTAGAAGAGTGGACTCCTACTTTATTTAAATTATTGATACAAACATCTGCTGAATAAATATAAGGCATGTCAGGAGGAGAAAACAGGTTGGTATGGTGTGCAGCCATATTATCATAAGTGCCATCAAAATCGTAACTCATCAGGTTGATATAGTCCAGATATTCCTGAGCTTTTTCCATCTCCGTATGCTGCAGAAACTCGCGAGACCCTCCGATAGCCGTAGTTACAAGATAGCGTTTCCCTGTTTGGCGGCTCAACGCATCTAATTTTTCCCGCAGGCTCCTAAAAAGGTTAGTGTAATTTTTTCTGTCTTCAGGACGGTACACGTTCTTGTCTCCTATCATTCCCGGGTATTCCCAATCTATGTCTACCCCATCCAAATTATATCTGGCAACGATATCCACCGAACTTTGTGCGAAATTTTGGGTAGAAGTATCCGTTAGCACAGCATCTGAAAAGTTTTTACTCCAGGTCCAGCCGCCAACCGAAATCAGAATTTTTAATTCCGGATTTTTTTGCTTCAGGGTGTTTAACTGTCTGAAGTTTACCGTGTCTGTTTTTTCATTATGCAGCCATGCGCGGTTATCTTTTACATCTACAAAAGCATAATTGATATGGGTGAGCCGGATAGCATCAATAGAATCGGGATTAACAAGTTGCCCGTTATACCCGCCTACATAACCAATGATAACCGGTTTGGAACGGTTTTGTGCAAAAAGACAACTGCCGGACAACAAAATAAATGCAAGAGACCAGGCGAAACGCCATTGAAACTTTGCAGGATTCATGTGCTGGTTTTTAAATTTGAAAAAGCGGGAAGGGCAGTCGGCTTTTCCCTCTGCCTTCCTTCCATGCATAAATATAAAAAACTAATCGCGGATTAAAAGAAAACAGGGTGCATTTAAAATTCCTTCTGCACTCAGGTGCAACAAAGCAGAATACACCATTTTAATTTATTGAAAATGAATTAGTTAATGACAGTGTATATATAATTGTCGCA
>CAZFGP010000022.1:20491-34111 GCA_964518685.1 uncultured Terrimonas sp. | reverse complement strand
ATTTTTTTTTTTATATTTTCATTCCTGGATAACTTGAATCACCATTACTGGTAAGACTGATGATTTTTTTCACATTTCCATTTAAATCTGTCAGGAATAAGGCAGTACATATTTTATCCTCGTGAAGCCTGGAACCAATGATTAATTCACCATCATTCAAAAAAACAAAATTAGGCCCGCCAAGACGCCATTTTAATGGTTGAAACGAAAAATTCTTATAAGGATAATCACCAGTAGCTATTACCCCCATCCTGTCCTTACTCTCCCGGCGAATCAATATATACATTTTCCCATCTTTGTCGAAGCGAATTGTACATTCATTTGGATTACCATCAAGCGGTAATTCCACTACCTGATCATATTTTTTTCCATCAGTTGTTTTAAGCAGTTGGGCTTCCCAGTTGCCTACCCTGTGACCCGGGTAAGTTTGATACATAACACCATATCCTGTTTCTTTATACCAGGTCACCCGCCATATCCAGTCTAACTCTCGTGTTATTACAGGGTCAATTTCAGCTTTTTCGAGTGGGGTAAACCTGTTGCCGGATTTATTAGAATAAGAAATATAAGGCTCAAGTGACAGGTATCGATTATCCTTCCATATTCCGGCAGCAACAGTTACCAACATACGCCCATCCGGCATTGCAGATAAGCGGGCCTCCCTAATATCAATCCCCGGAAGATGGAACTGTGTAATGGTTTCCCACTTTTTCAGATCTCTGGAGCGAACCACTCTTACTTTGCCATCGTTTTCGTTGCCTACATGACTGGTGCTTTCCCTGAAGGTGGCATAAAAATATCTTCTATGTTTAAATAGATCAGGAAAGGCATTATGAGGTGCCATATCCCACACTTTTGTAACAATGATAGTGTCCTTTGGAGATATAGTGCGCGCAGAAATATACAAAGAAAGAAAGAATATGTTAAAGCAGAGAACAATCGTTTTTTTCATAATAATTGATCCTAAGTTCAACAATTTATTCCAATCCATCTGCATAAGTCCGGCTCTTTTAAAAAGTTATTATATATCTTGGAAATGCAAGAGCGCATAAATTTCTCGCATGTCTCATGAACGCTTCAGCACTATTGCAAATATCCAGGATTCTGCTTTACCTTAGGCTCAAGACTCAAAACACTATTTGCTATTGGGAAAAGACGAAGGTACTGCTTATCCGTTTGAGTTTGCAATGTTGGAACCAGCTCAAAAGCTTTATCGTACCTTAACAGATCCCACCACCTCTTACCTTCAAAAGCCAATTCAAATAAACGTTCTTTTAAGATAGCATCATAATTATCCTGCTGACTTCCGTTCACAAATATGTGATCTGAATAATTAACTCCGTATGCTCTTTTACGTACTTGATTTATTTCATCAGAAGGATCCATATTTAATCCATTCTTCGCTTCTGCTTTCATCAATAATACATCCGCAGTTCGATACAAAATCATATCACTCGCAAATATCCTGTTACCCCCGGTAACAACCCCCGTGCCTTTTAAACATACATTGGTATAATAGCTACTGTCTCCATCTGCATCAAAAGTATACACATCGAAGTATGTCCCATATTTTCGGGTATCATCCTTAGTAAATTGATTCCGAACGAGGTCTGACAATATCATTAAGCCTTGACCTCCACCTACAGGCAATAATAAATCTTTAGCCTGTTGACTGATATTAGCTGGTACAGCTGAGCCAATAATCCACATATGCCAAAAATAATTTCCACCTTCCAGTTCTTCAAAATGAATGTTCATGATGGTTTCTTTATTCCCTTTGTTGGCATATTTAAAAATATCGTTAAAGTTCGGTAATAATTGAATATCAGCCGATTGAACTTCAACACACGCATTTAAAGCTTTCGTAAAATCAGCATCTCCTCCATTCATCACCCTCGCTGTCCATAAATAAACATCTGCTTTAAGGGCATTTACAGCCGGCTTTGACCATATACTCCGCAGGCTCGGAATGCTATTATCTGAAAAAAGTTGTAAAGAATTTTCAATATCATCTTTAATAAGTGTAAATATTTCTGTTTGTGATGATCTCTCCTTTTGGGTTACTTTAGCGTCTGCACTTTCAGTTGGCTCAGTGCGTATTACAAGATCACCCCAGGTTTTTGTCATAGCAAAATAGATATACGCTCTCATCGCATAGGCCTGAGCAAGAATACGATTTTTTGTAATTTCATTTTTAAAAGAAATAGCAGGCACATATTTCAATAAAAGATTAGCACTATTAATTGCACGATAATATCCGTACCAATCGGCATGTCCTGGGGCATCTGCCGTCATCGCATTGTTAAATAAAGTATACGTACCTCCTCCATATACACCTCCAGTATATATTTCACTTCTTTCATCACCAGTAGTAAATAAAGCTTCCGCAATATTTCTGAAATCAACATACATACCAATCAAACCACCTTGTGCGTCGCCTTCCGTTTTCCAAAATGAATTAGAGGTTATTACGCTTGTAGGATCCACTTCCAACGTTTTAGAACAGGAAATTCCTAATCCCATTATTATCAACAATATGATTATTCTACTATTAAGTTTCATAATTTGACTGATTTAAGATTATAATGTAATGCTTGCACTAAAGATTAGACTCTGGGGCATTGGATAACGTCCGTCATCTTTGCCTCCATCTTCAGGGTTCAAACCTTTATATTTAGTGAAGTAATAGAGATTGTTTCCCGTTATATTTAATCGTAAACCGTTCAAATTAATCCTCTTTAAAAATTCATCAGGTAACGAATAACTGAAGGTTATTTCACGCAGGCATAGGAAGTCTCCTTTCTGATAAAATATAGAATTTCCCCTGTCTGTCACTCCTAAAAAATTATTTCTCTGCACTCTTTCGCCTCCCCAATAGTAACGAGATTGCTCTGCTATATCTCCCTGTTCTTTCCAGGATTTATCATATTTTTCTTTAGTAAAACTGCCATCGGAATACCCATTCATATCAAGAAACAACTTTCCATAATTAAAAATGGTGTGTCCTGTAGTATAATCCATTCTAATATATAAACTCAATCCTTTGTAGGAAAATGTATTACTCAATCCACCTGTCCAATCGGGATATATATTGCCCATATA
Organism: uncultured Terrimonas sp.; assembly: GCA_964518685.1. Classification (GTDB taxonomy): domain Bacteria; phylum Bacteroidota; class Bacteroidia; order Chitinophagales; family Chitinophagaceae; genus Agriterribacter. The sequence goes on along the minus strand of CAZFGP010000022.1, from coordinate 31,009 downwards.
TACCTGATCCCGACTATCTATAATATTATTGCCGTCTGCATCGTAGTATCTTACATCTCCCCCATACTGCGTTTTGTTAGCGCCTACAATATAGGTATAAACCGGTCCAAGAGCCGCTTCTGCATCTGTGGTATAAATGGCTTCTTGTTTCAATGTATACATATCACCTATTCTTCCTCCTTCCTGTAAACCGCCTTTCCACACATAATCTTTTTTCCCTTCATCCCAAACCAGGTCACCACCAACCCGATTATTAAGCACTCCATTGTCGGGGAGTTTCAGGATTTTATTACTAATTTTTGAAGCATTAAATCCTAACTGCCATTGAAATGCAGATGTTGCCGGCAGAATTCTTGCAGCTATTTCAAATTCCACACCTTTATTCTGCAAACTGCCTAAATTAGTGAGTATGCTTGCAAACCCTGTTGAGCGGGGAAGTGACAAACTCGTAATGAGGTTATCCGTTCTGCGTTGAAAATAATCAAATATGAGGCTTATGCGATTGTTCAATAAACCAAGATCTAATCCGAAATCAAAAGTTTTAGACTGCTCCCATTTCAAATCAGGATTAGGCAATACCGTATTTTGTATAGCAGCCTGTCCTGCGTATCTCGCTCCCACAGCATAAGCGCCTTGTGCCTGGAAATCAGAAAGTCCGCTGATATTACCATTTACCCCATAACTAGCTCTCAATTTGAATGAACTCAGTTCTTTTGGCATTGTAGTCCAGAAATCTTCATTATGCAGGTTCCATCCGGCAGAAACACCAGGGAAGGCACCCCATCTGTAATTGTTTCCCAGATTGGATGCACCATCATATCTTGCATTAACTGACAATAAATATTTCTGTTTATAATCATAATTAATCCTTCCAAAGTAACCCAATATTATCTGATCGCTGATTGAACTACTTACAGATGTAGGTTCACTGGAAGCATTCAAAGTGGGAATTAGATCGGTGGACGCTCCTCTCCCATTAGCACTTAAGCTGGACTGCTGTCTTGAGTAATAAGAGAAACCCACCTTCGCTTCAAAGTTATGAGCGGAGGCAATTGATTTCACATAAGAAAAAACAGCATCAGCCTGATATTGATTCCAACGAGAATTACTTCCACTGGCATTTCTTGTAGTTACATACGATACAGGTCCATTCCAGAATGCTTTTTGAAAAGAATATGCATCATTTGAAGTTTTAAACAAAGAAATCTGAGGATCGAAACTAAACCCGGGTAAAATCTCCCAACTGCCCCCCAATGCAATAGTCAGGTTATCCAATGAGTTTCTATTGGTCATCGTATTCATTTGATACAATGGATTACCGATGCCACTGTTAGTACCTGGAGCTAAGGACCCATCCTCAAAATACACTTTCCCTGTAGGTGCTAATCCGGCGGAACGGTAAAATGTAGTGGCCGTATTGAAAGGAGAATTACGTTGATTTGAGTTGGAATACAAAACCCTTCCGAAAAATTTAAGATTGTTCAATATTTTCAATTCACCATTTAGATCAAAACTTAAACGTTTATACCCCGTTGTAATAACAGTTCCTACATCATCAAGATATCCTATACCGGCATGAAAGGCTGCCTTATCGCTACCTCCTGAAACAGTAAGGTGATGGTTTTGAGAGATTCCTGTCTGATAATTGAGAGCCTGAAAATCATTGTCCTGATAAATAATCGTTTTTGAAGGATCAGCCGGGTCTGGCATACTTGACCATCCCTCTTGCAACTTGTATGAATTATCGGGGGTGAGATACTGAAGTGTAAAAGCAGTGCTGTTTGTCAAATCATTTCCAGTACCATAACCCATAGGCAAGATCAGACGGCTTGACTCATCAGGAAACTTTGAACCCCGATTAGCCAATCCATAACGATTCAACTCAATATACTCAGAAGCATTAACCAACTCATACATTTTACCCACTTTAGAAGTAATATGATCAAAAGAATAAGTGATTCTTGTTCGACCGGAGTTCCCGGATTTTGTAGTTACTATCACCACACCATTAGAACCTCTGGCTCCGTATATGGCAGTAGAAGCTGCATCTTTCAATACTTGTAAACTTTCAATATCATCCGAATTTAGATCATTCAAGCTTGTTCGGATAATACCATCAACTATATATAGAGGTGCTGCACCATTGGGATTATTAATAGAGGTTCCTCCCCTGACAATTATTCTTGGCGCAGCTCCTGGTTGCCCAGATATGCTTTGTACTCGTACTCCTGATAAGGTACCCTGCATAGCCGAAGCCACATTTGTAAATGGTACATTCTCCAATACTTTAGTATCAAGCTTTGTGATAGAAGTGGTTAATGCCTCTCTTGACTGCGTTCCATAGCCTATCACCACAACCTCAGACAACGCACCGGTCTTAGAGGCTGACAAAACAACACTTATTACATTCTTTCCACTAAGAGAAACTTCTTTTTTCTCAAACCCTACAAAGCTTATTTCAAGGATGGCATTGAGATTATTCACAGTAATTGTAAAACTTCCATCGTCATGGGACAAAACAGTGGTAGTGGCTCCTTTTACATTTATTGATGCTCCGGGCAATCCCTCACCTTCTTCATTGGTCACCTTACCTGAAACCATAGTTTGGGACTGTGCCACTACGACTGTGAATATTAAAAAAAATAATAAGGCAGATACTCTCATTAATGGGCAGGCAGATGAAAAAAGATTGTCCTTAATTTTTTGAAGTTGTTCCATAATTGCAGTTTTTTGTTACATCGTAATCAAAAAAATAATATCATTAACTACATCCAGGTTCTTAACAATATTTATGTTTCCAAATTTATTCTTACGATTTATCAAAACATCCTACTATTTTTTACATTCTTAATACTATTTTTCATTTAGTATTTTCCTAATTTTAGCTGTTAATAGATAGTCCCGCTTTTGTTTCAAGTAGTTCAATTATTTTTATAACTTCTTCATTCCTCCATTCTTTTTGCGTATTTCCCAGCGGAGCTTTGGTTTTACCAATTTCAATACTATATTTTAATAGCATTGCTTTCCTGAGGAAGGTCCATAAGTTTGGAAAAACCAATTGAGCGATTCTCTGAAAGGAAAGCATAAATTCTTTTCCAAGTTGAACATTTCCATTTAAAAATTCAGACATTACATGCTTACAGGATACTCCCCATAAGTTGAAATAGGTTCCAATGGCGCCGACAGTACCACAAAGTGTAGCATGACAAAGGAGATCATCTGCACCGCTAAATAGTTTTAGTCTGTCACCTGCCTGATTATAAATATTACTGATAGTCAGCAATTGATTGGTCGTTAATTTCATACCGGTAATATTAGGAATGTCAAGTAGGTTCTGTATGAAACCGTGTACATCTCCCGGGATCGAATTGTCACCTAATTGATAAGGGAAAAAAGGCAGATCAGTTGATTCGGCTATTAAGCGGTAATGTTTAAGGGCAGTATCGGCATTCCCGGGATAATAGATTGGCGGCACGGCTGAAATCCCATCAACACCACATTTCTCAGCATGTCGAGCCAGACTGATAGCTTCAGCAGTAGTTAGCGCTCCAACATGAACAATTAAAGGAATCCTTCCAGCAGTTGTTTTAATCACTACCTCGGTACCCTTCTTTCGTTGCTCTTCTGTAAAAAGTATCCCCTGCCCGGTAGATCCAAGAATATACAGACCATCCATCTGCTGGGATATCAATAATTCGACAAGCTTTACAATCTCATCATAAGCCGGTTCACCGTTATCATGAACAGGAGTGAGCATTGCCGGCCACAAGCCTTGAAACTTTTGTTTCATTTCCAATCATTTTTAAGTTAAATATTTTAATTTTCAATTTTTATTATAGGATTACCTTAGGTAATAATGTGGGTGCAAAAAGCGTATTATTCATACTTTAATACCAGCCAAATTTAATATTACAATCCGAAGAACTATTTCTGAAACAGCAGGTAGAATTTTTTCTAAAATTTATATATTGCTATTTTTAAAAATATCCACACTTTTCCACCGAACCATATTTTAACGCCAGCTCAATACGAAGAACGGTAACGCCCACCGGGGTTTTCAAAAAATGAAGCAGATTATTTCCTTTTACTACTACGTCGGCCGGAACAATAAAAGCAGTAACTTTTTCATGGCTTTTCAGCCCTCTTTGTTTATCATATAATACCGGATAGGCAGTATCTGCTTTTTGCAATGGACTCCCATTCATGGCCACTGAAAAGGAGTCAGGTTTGTCAGTTCTTACAAATAAAATAACTTCTTCGGGTATATCCACAGTCACTTCATCTGCTATAAAAAGATTTATTTCATTATCCTCGTTAACAATCAAAGGCAGCGGACTATTAGGCGTTAAGTCGTAGGAACTAACTCCATCGGACAAGGCATATACCTTGTTCCGTTTCTTTAAGGTTTCCAGGTCTCCTAATTCCTGCAACAATTCAGGCGCTATGGTTCTACAAACCACCGTGCTGTCAACTGGTTTTAACTGTTGGTGTGCCTGATTGTATTCCGTGAGAAAGTAATTGAACAGGTATACACCCGAGGCGCCCTGCGCCATTACATGAGACGCCATCCCGCGATACATGCCATGCGACCAAACCTCCCTGGGATCGTAACCACCGTCATCCAGGGTAACGTATACCGGTACCGCATGATCTATTGCCTCAATAAATTTTGAGACTGCCATAGCTGGGTCTCCCCGCCAGTGTACACCCATCGTTACAAAATCAATATCACCCGATCGGGTCCATTTTTGTACCTCCAATCCTTTTTTCTTACAGTCCTCCATCATAGCCGGTACCCGGGCTGTGAGCAAGATCTTTTTATGATATACTGCTCCCACAGAATCTGCTATTTTGCGTACAGACTGCACCATCTCCGTAATAAGGGGAGCATTTTTTTCAGCTTCGTCTTTTTTGAAATAAACAATGAAACGCATAAAATCCATCTCATAGCCATCTATCAAGGCGCCATATTTTTCCAACTGCTCTCTTATAATCCCTAATTTATAATCCCTCACTTCAGGATGCGCAAAATCAAGAGCATTACGGCTATTCCATCCTGTTAAAGCGCTGTCATTGGTCCAGTATTCGGGATGCGCAATCCAAAAGTCGGGATATTGAATAGAACAATGTGTGCTGGTATCTGCAAAATGTAAATCATTCATGCGAAAACTAATAAAGGCTTCCAGTTTTCTTTCCTTTGCTCTCCTGAGAGAAGCTTCCACAATATCTGTACCCTCTTTTTCCAAAGCCATCGCATTCTGATAAAATCGGTTCAAAGTTTGCGCATACGCCTTATTATCGCCACAGTCCCGCGAGCCGTTTTTATCATCGCCGATAATACTACCGTACTTAGATTTATAGTAAAAGAAATCACTGCCGGAACAAATCATAAATGTGGTTACCTGCGAATTAGCCACCATATCAACGTAGCGATTAACGTCTTCCAACGTTAATGGTCTTTGATCGAACCAGTTATTACCCAAAATCTCGGTACCGTCGTTATTATAGATCAGGCGATGATTGTCTGAGAAGACAGGGACATTGGTATTGCTGCAACCCATGAGGGTAAGAAACAAAGCAGCCATTGCCATTTGGATAACGGTCATTTGATAAAAAAGTTTAGATGATCATTTTACTAATTCCAGCAAAGCAGACTGAACTCTTGCCTCCCCATCCTCCTTAATATAGCTCGTCCTGCACCGCCATGTTTCATACCCTCCTTTCTCAATTTCATGTGCAGGTGGAATATAGCCGGTGTATCCGTTCGCCATTGTTACGGTAAAATATTTGCCGGTGTTAATCGTACTTTTTAAAGCGAGTCCGGTTTCTGCAAAAAACTCTCCTCCCAGAGCTCCAATAGCAATATCGCCGATCTTTAAGACCTGTACCGGAAATTCAATGGTATCGGGATACTCATTCAGCAGCACCTGCTCCCTTGCATATATTTTTGCCATAGCTTCAGCATCCGGATTGATCAGCCGGTAGTCTGTCTGTGACACTGTTTTTTTTGCTCTTTCCAACTCCGCCGGCGATGGCTTGCGTACCTTTAGACTTACCTCTTGATAGATGGCAGCTAAAGAGGGGTCGGTCTGCCAGGATATATCTTTCATCGCTTCCGTCAATTTTGCAGCAAGATCCCGTCCAATCATTTCCTTTTTCTGATGCTCCTCCTTCGGATAACGATCGGGCTGTAAAAAATCCCAGATATTAGCGTCACCGCTGGTACCATTACTGAGCATGGCTACAAAGTTATCACCGGCACGAAGCATTGCTGCAAGATGCCGGGCAAATACGCCAAAATAATCTGCCGTAACGGTGCCGTTGGTACAATCGCCGACATAATGCATGGAATAATTTGCCAGCAGCCCGATCCACCTGCCTTCTACGGACTGAATCACAACAGCACTCAGTTCCGGATCCATCTCCGAGGCTCTCTTATCTATACATGCTTCCCCACCGGCAGGATTGGTCTTAATAATGTCCAGCTCTCCCGTAACGGGATTAAGAGCTTCATAACCAGGTTTCATATAATACCGGCGGCACACCACATGCTCCGGAACGTCTACGGATGCAAATCCAATCCTGGCCGGGCATAATCGCTGCATAGCTTCTGCAACCGACTGTACGATTTTCTTGCGCAGGCTTTGCCGATAAGGAAGATCACAAGGACTTCCAAGCAAATCAAGAATTGATCCTGCAAAATGGGTATGTGTGGCGGCTATTAAAATATGTTCGGCAGGAATGCCGGTAAGCGCTGTTGTTTCTTTCTTTACTTCCTTTATAAACTCCTTATCCATTGCACAGATATCCACCATCACAATGGCAAGCGTTGTCCCGGCATTTTGTAACACCAGTGCTTTTGCATACAAAGGATCATGAATGGTATGCGCGTAAAAAGCTACAAACTCCCCGTTAATAATGGTTCCCAGGGGTGGGGTAATATCGGTTTGGGCAGCGCCGGCTAAAAAATGATTCATTTGATATCTGAGATTTGAAATTAGATTTCGATTCGGGTTGGAGAAGTTTATGGTTTTTAGTTTGGGGTTAAGGGTTTTTAGTGTTCATGCGGTGTGACCCTCCTTCGTCGCGTACCGACCGCCACATTTTCAAATTCCCAAATTATCCCCACGCCTTCCTTAAAAACCGTATCCAGTTATTATGAAAAATATTATCAATATCAGCATCTTTATATCCTCTTCGCAATAGTATCTCCTGATATTTCTGCAGATCGGCAATACTGTTCATATCCCAGGGAGATTGTTCCGTACCATAATTACCATCCAGATCGGTGCCTAAAGCAATATGATTACTATTACCCGCAAGCTGACAGATATGATCCCAATGGTCAACGAGATTTTCTAACCTGATATTCAATTGCCAGGGATCGGAAACCATATCTATAAAACGATTGTCCAGCGCCCAACAATCCAGCATTCCGCCAATGACGGCATTTCTCTCAATCAACACCTTAATTTGTTCGTCTGATAGTTGCCGTTGGGTGGGGTTTATTTTTCTAACATTATGATGGCTTGCCCAAACCGGACCATCGTACAAATCCATTGCCTGTGTAAACCCTTCGTCTGTAAGATGCGTCACATCAAGGATCAAATTCAATTTACTCATCTCCTTCAGCAGTTCAACACCACGAGTTGTTAACCCACCTTCCATTTTGGTGCCAGGGGCATAGCGACCGGAACCAAAGTGCGCCGGACCAACCGCTCTCAAACCATAGTCGTAAGCCTTATGCAAATAGGAAATATCCACCAGGGAATCCGCGCCTTCGAGGCTTAAAATATATCCAATGGGCTTCTTATCATCAGCTACAGTTTCGTCATTCCACAATTGCAGGTGAGCGTCTAATTGTTGCAGGTTTACAATTGACACCATTTCACCCAATGTTTCCATCTCTCTGTACCAGGCAAGTTGGGCCTGGGTCATTGCCCATGCCTGCTGCGGAGAATTCCAACTTGAACCGGGCATTGTGCCGCCCACCGGATTCACACGGGATAACTGTGTTGCTACTACCAGTCCTATCCTGCCCTTTCTTAATTCAGGCAGACATACGGTGCCATTACCCCGGTCATTCTTATCCTTTAGTCCCTTTTCTCCCTGCCTGATCGTTTCTAAAGGACGTGTGAGGTCGCGGTTCCACTCTATGGCGTTCATCGCAAGATCCAAATGAGCGTCAATAATAAATTTCTTATCCATTTGTTTATTAGAATGAAAAATTATTGGGCATCTCCAAAAGGGTATTTATCCATCAACTGTTTCACTTTATAACTAAAAGATGTAATCATCTCTTCCTCTTTTTGCTGATCTCCTTCTGCATATTCATACAAGCCTTTTCCATCTTCCAGACCATTACCTCTTTTCACTGCCTCTTCAAAAAACTCAGGAATTTTATCCAATTTGGCCAAAACCGGATTCAGGTCCTTCATCACTTTTCCATACAAAACAGGTCCACCCATCAAATCAATATACCTGAAATTTCCGGAAAATGGTAAATAATATCCCGGGTCATTTCTGCAGGCTCTGTCAATATCTTCCCCGGTAGCATATCCTTCCTGTACAAGATAAAACGCCTCCCTAATCATAGCCGCCATCATCTTTGATCTTATTCCCAACTCTCCTTTAATTAGGTAGGGATCCTTGCTCCAGCTCTTTTTTGCTTCCTGGCATATTGCTGCTAAAAGATCACCGTCATTTCTTTCATTCCCTATTATTTCCAGAAAATAAGTAAGGTGTGCCGGTTTAGTCCAGTTTAGTCCAATGATCCGTTCGGGATATACTGCACCATCTTGTAGTGTACGGAGAGGTATGCTCTCTGTATTTATTGCTAAAATCGTCTCCTTCGGTATGTTTTGTTCAAGTTCTTTAATCAGGGCACGTTTCTTTCCTGCATCTTCATTTGTAAGCGCTACAACAATGCTAAAATTCATATCGGAGGGCAATGTGTCACAAATTTTTAATCTGGTCAGATCCGGCATATCATATCCCGCTTTACTGCCCGCTCTTATGTGTCTATCTATCTCTTCTTCAGCAATTGAAATCTGTTCTGTGTATAATATTACTGACGATTGCGATTGCAGAAAGCACAGAACAACACTATGTGCGAGTTTTCCATTACCAGCTATTAACACAGGTCGTTTCTTTAATTGATTGAACTCCACGTCCGTTGTTTATTGATTAAAATTTAATTTTATTCCAAAACTTCACCAGTCACTCTTAATGGATAAAGAGCAACGAGACGGTATATTTCTTCGTTAAAATGTTCAAAGGTCCTGTTCCATTTTTTCCCCTCCTCTTCCGTATAATTATAAAACCCTATGCCATTCTGAGTCCCTCTTGCATTTTCCTCCATTAGTCTTTCTACTGTTGCAGGAACGCCATCTGCATTACTTAAGAGCGGCAACAAATTATTCAGTATTTGCTGACAATCGCGTAAACCTAAATAATCCATGCGTTTGAATATCCCCATCACTGTCATCCATGCTCCAGCATCATAACGGAAAGCTTTGTCTGCATCCTGTATATTAGTAAACCCGGCTTCTATTAATGATAACGACTCTCTATATACTGCATACAACAGGCGGTTGGTAATAAATCCTCTGATATCCTTCTTTAATAAAGTTGGCTCCTTACCCCATACCTGTGCCAGTTCAAGTATCTGACTGGCGGTTTCGGCCGAGGTTTTATTGCCACATATAATCTCCAGAAACCGGGTCGCATGGGCAGGTTCTGCCCAATGAATGCCCAAAAAACGCTCCGGGTTCTCAATAAAATTTTGCAGCACGCTAATGGGTATAGCGGAAGTGTTGCTTGCAAGAATGGTGTTAGGATTTACTACCTCCACTATTTTCCTGAAAACTTCTTCTTTTATGGCTATATCCTCTACTACGCATTCCACTACTAATCTGCAGTTTTTAAGGGTTTGATAATTCTCAGATACAGTCAACGCATCTATGCATTCAACATAGGTCTTACTTAGAAACCCGCCTTTCTCACAAATTTGGAGTTGATTTTTTATTCGTGAGGTTACATTGTTTAATTCTCCCTTCAAAGGGCTTATAGCCACTACGCTATGTCCAACTGCTAACAATGAAGCAACAATACTACTACCCATCAAACCCAATCCTACTACACCTATTCCATAATTTGAAATATCTGAATTATACGTATTGTGAGGGTTAACATCATTATGAGCAACGCTTTTTTTATCCATATATCAGGTCAAAATGCTTACGTCAATACTTTTATTGCCTCCAAAAATAAGAAACCCGCATTTATGGATGTAAACCTTTCCTTCTGTTTTATAATATTTTCTTTCGCTAATAAACAGGAAGAGATAAAACATTGTCTCTTTCAAAATAATGCATCCAAAAAACATTTATTCACAGTCGGACATTATCAAGTTTTAATATACCGAGAAATCTTCCTTTTTGTCATTGATGAATGTCCTCAGGTATTGACTGGGCGTAAATCCCTTAACTTTAAGAAATTGTTTATTAAAATTGGAGA
>CAZFGP010000022.1:0-20481 GCA_964518685.1 uncultured Terrimonas sp. | reverse complement strand
TTTCGAAACCACTTTCATATGCCGCACCGGAAATATTCTGATCTCCCAATAATAAGAGTTTGCACGCATATCCTATCCTGATCTCATTTACGTAATCCACAAAAGATTTATGGGTTCGTTTCTTAAAGAAACGGCTGAAGGAAGAAGTAGTCATATTAAGTTCTTTTGCTAATTGCTCCTGACTAACCCTTTCCCGAAAATTAATCATGATAAATTTATAAACCCAATACATTTTATCATCCGCATTTTCCTGTATGGAATCTACAAAAACCTGACTCGATAAGTATTCAGCATTCGAGCAATCGGCAATGGTTTGAAGAATGGAAAACAATAAATTGATTCGATTGACTCCACTTTCCTCAAAAATCTCAAGAACCTTCGCCTTTACCTTATTCTGTATTACACTATCCTCAATTTTAATCCCTCTCTTAGCCCTCTCCAGCAATGTATAAATGGCTTTTGTTTCAGGCATCTTATAGAAATCCGTTCCCGGAAAGTCCCATTTAAAGTGAATCGCAGTGCTCCTTGTTTTAAAATCGGGAAATTGCTGATGACTGGCCCTGAATTCATGAGGAAGGTTAGTGCCTATGAGCACAAGATCATTTTTCCGGTAATGAGAAATACAATCTCCAGCAAACAACATGCCTACGCCTTCATCAATTAGCGTAATTTCACATTCAGGATGATAATGCCACGGATTGTGGATATAGGGATTCTCATTTTTCCAAACTTTAAAAGATTCTGAGGTAGCTGTTTCCACATGCCTCAAAAGAATGGGTTTCATTAATATTCTTTTTTACAATATAGTAAAATTATATAATAAAATGACAAAAAAGTATTAGTGAATGCACAATTGTTATTAGTATAAGATACTTCTGTCTAATAGTTTTGAAAAAACAAAATGTATGACCTACAGCATTGACAATACCGGAGACGCGACCATGAAACAGGTTACCCGGCGATTACTTCCTTTTCTGATGCTGTTGTATCTTATTGCCTACCTCGACAGAGCCAACATTTCCGTTGCCGCTTTGCAAATGAATGCCGACCTGGGTTTGAGTAAAAAAATGTACGGCATTGGCGCCGGTTTATTTTATGTTACTTACGTTCTTTTTGAGATCCCCAGTAACATCATATTATCAAAAGTAGGTGCACGGAAATGGATTGCCAGAATAATGATTAGCTGGGGTTTGGTGGCAATGGGCATGGCATTCATTACCACAGCCAATCAGCTTTACATCATGCGTCTGTTGCTGGGTGCGGCAGAAGCGGGTTTTACACCGGGTATTATTTATTTCCTGAGTCAGTGGTTTCCAAACAGAAACCGCGCAAAGGCGATGTCTCTATTTTATATTGCAGCCACACTGGCATCTGTAATTGGACTGCCAGTATCGGGATCGTTGCTGGAAATGCACGGAATTGGTGGATTTGCTGGCTGGAGATGGCTATTTTTTATAGAAGGCATTCCCGCAGTTATTTTAGGATTTGTAGTATTAGGTTATTTACCTCACGATATAAAGAGCGCACGCTGGTTGGATATCAAACAGAGGGCATGGCTTCTTAATAAGATGGCAGAGGAGTCAAAGGCAGTTGCTTCTGTTAACCATAGCCTGTCATGGTACTCTGTATTTTATGATTATAAAACATGGTTATTAGGTTTATTCTGGCTGCTTCAGGCATTTGGCACTATCGGAATTACTTTATTCGTACCTCAGGTACTAAAAGATATTTCCGGCTTATCCAATCTTAAGGTAAGTTTATTTTCAGCCCTTCCATTTTTATTGGCATCCGTTTTAATGTACTACAATGGAAGAAATTCTGATAAAACCGGCGAGCGGCCTTATCATTTAGGGTTGCCTTTATTGTTGTCAGGAATCCTTCTTATCATGGCTTTATACACAGGAAATATCTTTTCATTCCTTTTGCTGACGGTTTCAGTCGGATTCAACTGGGCATCTACACCCGTATTTTGGGCGGTTACAACCAAATATCTGAAATCGGGGACACCTGCTGCAAGTGGGATTGCATTTATCAACGCATTGGCTAATATTGCCGGAGCCTCACTCCCCATTTTGATAGGATTTATAAAAGATACTACAGGGGCTTATGATTGGGCATTCTGGGTTATTGGGATAGCTTTGGTAGCGGGTGGTCTATTAGGCATTAGGGTTGGAAAATATACCTATCTAAGATCAGATGAGGAAAGTGATAATAAAAAATTATTTGATTAATCAAACTAATCTTAATGAATACCGTAATTGATTCTGGCAAAAAGAAAACACAAACCCATATTTTTCTTTCTTTCTTGGCCCTTCTTGTTTTTTGTTCAGCGAACAAAGTTGTTTGTCAGCCAGCTGTTGAATTAGGACGATACAAAATATGGGATTCCATCCGACTGCAGGCGGTTGCTACGGATAAGGAAAATATTTTTGCAATAGGTTCTAATACTATTATAAAATTTTCCAAACAACGTTTTAAAAAACTGAATAAATGGGCTGAAGCCTCCAATGGACCTATCACTCATTTGAATAGCGGAGTAGTGATAAACGGCAAACTATACTGTGCCCATTCAAACTTCCCCAAAAAGCCGATGTTAAGTTCTATAGAAATTTTTGATAGCAAAACCCTGAAGCATATTGGCACCCATAGTTTCGGTTTTGCCGATGGTTCTGCAACCTGGATTGACTGGAAAGGCGGTTACTGGTGGGTGGCTTTTGCAAACTACGGGGGTAAACATAGTTCGGAAGGAAGAGATAATAAATGGACAAAACTGGTGAAGTATACGAAAGACTGGAAGCAGGTTGAGTCATGGGCTTACCCTCAGGAAATTTTAAATCTGTTTGGATTATATAGCAATTCAGGCGGATGCTGGAACCAGAAAGGAGAACTGTACATTACCGGCCACGACCGTAAGGAGATATATGTTATGAGTCTGCCTGAGTCGGGCTCTACCTTAAGGCACTTAAGGACGATTGAAACAATTAACGCCGGACAGGGGTTTTCCATTGAAAAGGTAAATGAAAAAGAGGTTCTTTATGGTATCTCAAAAGAAGAAAAAGCAATTATTAAGCAAGCACTGTGATAATTCTGCAATAGAGACGATAATTCAAACCCAACCGGAGAGATTTTTCAGCGAAAAGCTTTTAGCTATTTCTTGTAGATCTGAAACAACGGACTCAATCAAAGGAATACCATGGGCCATCCTTTCCTCTTCTGTTTCTTTTTCTATTTCTCCGGGAATATAAACCCTGGACTGGCCCTCTGTTGGGCGGGCAGATTTAATTCTTCTGATCCATTGATCCATATCTTTTTTAAATGCTTCTGCAGAACGGAATGCATCAATTTTCATCGCGCCAAAAAAGTGTCCGATACCTTCACCTGGCCTATTTTCAGGAAGCGGGATCAAAGAAGTGAATGGAGGCACCCAGGGACCATAATTAGCGCCGCTCAATACGCCGCAAAGAATATCCACAATTGCCCCTAATGCATAACCTTTGTAACTGCCATGATCATTATTTCCACCCAACGGCAAAAGCGCTCCTCCTTTCTCCAACGACTTTGCATCTGTATTGGATGCACCCTCCTTCGTTTGCGTCCAGCCTTCGGGAGCATCCATTCCCTTTCTTTGTAAAATTTCGAGTTTCCCTTTAGATACCACTGAAGTGGCAAAATCAGCCACAAAAGGTGTTTCTGTACCAGCGGGGACGGCCACTGCTATTGGATTGGTACCCAATAATCTTTCAGCAGAAAAAGTGGGCGCTACCAGGGCTGAGGCATTGGTCATGACAATCCCGATCATATCGTGTTGCAGAGCCATCATCGCATACTTTCCGGCTATCCCGAAATGATTGCTGTTTTTTACACTTACCCAGCCGGAGCCGCAGGCAAGCGCCTTCTCTATCGCCAGTTGCATGGCAAAAGGCGCCACTACCAGTCCTAATCCTGAATCTCCGGTTACAACCGCAGTGGAGGGGGTTTCGTAAACGATTCTAATCTTCGGTTTTGTATTTACTCTTTTCACTTCCCACAGACGCACATACCCATTGAGTCTGGCTATCCCATGACTGTCAACCCCGCGGAGGTCGGCAGAAAGTAATGAATCAGAAGCTGCTTTTGCATCTTCAATGGTACAGCCTATCTTAACAAAAACCTGTTGCGCAAAGGAATGTAAGGATGAATAGGAAAAACGTTGCGGCATGCAGACAAATGTAAGGTATTACAGGCAATATAAGGATGACAAAATAACATTAGCTATTGTCGGTTTAGCATTAGTGTAAGGAATACCATAGCACTACTTTTAATCTGCACTTTTAAGAATAATTGGCTCCCGAAATTTCATCAACTCATTCTTTAAATAAATGTCTTTAATACGGGCAAATACAATGAATACAAATGAGAAACTTCCCTGGCGTGCGTGGTTTGTTGTAATGCTGCTTTTTTTTGGCTCGGTATTGAATTATCTCGACCGTATTACCATAACCACCATGCGGGTTTCTATTATGGATGAAATCCCTATGACAGAGGCTCAGTTTGGAATTTTAACCGCCGTCTTTTTATGGGTATATGGTTTTTTCAGTCCCGTTGCCGGTTTTATTGCCGATCGTTTTAGCCGCAGCAGGGTCATCATTACCAGCCTGTTTGTTTTTTCATTAGTAACCTGGTTAACATCTCATGCCAAAACCTACGAACAACTGGTTATTACCCGTGCATTAATGGGTATTAGCGAGGCGGCTTTTCTACCGGCAGGTTTGGCTCTCATTATGGATTACCATCGCGGTGCCACCCGTTCTATCGCAACGTCTATAATGATTTGCGGAAATATGGCAGGTTCGGGACTTGGTTTTATAGGCGGCTGGATTGCGGAGCGACACACCTGGCAATGGGCTTTCCATATTTTCGGCGTTATAGGAATATTTTTTGCGGTGGTTCTCCTGTTTTTTCTTCGGGATAAGGAAGGTTCTGACAAGAAAGCAACTTCAACAAAACAACCTCAAAAAAGTTTAAATTTTTTTAAATCAATCAAAGATTTGTTAGCAACCCGATCCTACATTTACCTCCTTATTTTCTGGGGACTGATAGGGATTATAGGTTGGATAATAGTAGGATGGCTGCCCACTTTCTATCAGGAACGTTTTAATTTGTCGCAAACAAAAGCAGGTTTGTATGCTACCGGATACCTCTATCCGGCATCCATCGCCAGCCTTTTGATAGGCGGTTTTTGGGCTGATTATTGGAGCCGGAAAAATCCGCGTGGAAGGATACTGGTGGTAGTGATCGGAATGTGTATTGCAGGACCCTGTGTATTTCTGGCGAGTATAAGCCCTGTTCTATCTTTAACGATTATAGCCTTTTTGGGCTATGGACTTACGAAGATGTTTGGGAGCTCCAATTTGATGCCGGTGCTGACCACGGTGGTTGATCCGCGTTATCGCGCTACAGGATATGGCATGTTGAATCTGGTGAGTACCATTTTAGGTGGAATTGGATTGTATGCTGCAGGCGCAATGCGCGATTTACATATCAATTTAGATATTTTATTCAGGGCTGCAGCCCTGATGTTGTTGATCTGTGGATTTATGTTTTATCTGGTTAAACCAAGAACAGAAAGTACGTTGAACTAACCTGTTCTTTTTAAATCGGATCAAGTGAAAAATGGAATTAATATTCGTTGACGCGACATCTATGAAGGTGGTACAACACAATAATACTGAGTATGATTAAAACCAATTACAAAAGGATTCCTATTGATGAATTGTTATCCTGCCATCATAAAAAGAACAACGGGTATATGATCTGTATTTCCACTCTTGTCATCCCCGTTCTGGCCATAGCCTTAATAATGGGTCATTCTTCCTGTGCAGCGCAAAAGCCAAAGATATCCGAAGAACAAATCTTAGACATTGGAACTCAGCGCCAGCTTTTTGTGAATGATGTGCTCATTGACAAATTTACCGGTGATGCAGCACTTAGATTGCACCATCCGGTTCCCGGGGAGATAGTGTTGTTAACCGATCAGCCGTGGGAAGGCAGTTATAGTAATTACAACAGCATTTTCAAAGATGGAGAGATATACCGGATGTATTACAGAGGGGCAGACCGGGGTCCCAGAGGTGAATTTAACCTGTCGCATCCCATGGTTTGGTGTTATGCAGAAAGTAAGGATGGAATACACTGGACAAAGCCCAACCTGGGTTTATATGAGTTCAACGGTTCCAAAGAAAACAATATAATTTTTGCAGGCAAAGATTATGGTAATTTTCAATTTAAAGTAACCGACAATATATCGGTGTTTAAAGACAACAATCCTGATGTTGCACCAGATGCCTTATATAAGGCAATTGCAGACAGGAGAATACCGGCATGGGAGTTATTGGCATTAAAATCTCCGGATGGAATTCACTGGTCTCCTCTAAGTGAAACCCCCATTCTTACAGATGGAACATTTGATACCCAAAATACAGCTTTCTGGGACTCAGATAAAAAAGAGTACAGAATCTACTGGCGTATATTTGTCAACGACCAAAGAGCAATTCGCACAGCCACATCAAAAGATTTTATACATTGGGAGAATTATGCAAATCTTCAGTTTGAAGATACCATGTACCAACAATTATATACCAATGGTATAATACCTTATTATCGTGCTCCTC
Organism: uncultured Terrimonas sp.; assembly: GCA_964518685.1. Lineage (GTDB taxonomy): Bacteria > Bacteroidota > Bacteroidia > Chitinophagales > Chitinophagaceae > Agriterribacter. Next base: position 13,831 of record CAZFGP010000022.1, on the reverse strand, counting down.
AAATATACATTGGCTTTCCTGCGCGTTATATAGATCGCGGCTGGTCTGCTTCCATGCGGGCACTGCCCCAGTTGGAAGAACGGTTGAAAAGAAGTTATACCCAGCTCAGGTATGGAACGGCACTAACAGAGAGTCTGTTTATGACCAGTACAGACGGAATAATATTTAAACGTTGGAATGAAGCCTTTCTCCGTCCGGGCATCGAACGACCCGGCACCTGGAATTATGGTCAGCAATATATCGGCTGGTCTATAGTAGAAACCAGGTCGGCTCTGGAGGGCGCTCCGAACGAACTTTCGCTATATGCTAATGAGCGTTTATGGGAAAAAACCTCCGGAGCGCTCCGTCGTTATACTTTGCGCCTAGATGGGTTTGTATCTGTTCAGGCGCCAATGACTGGTGGTGGTTTTATTACCAAACCTATCCGATTCAATGGCAATCAGCTTTTACTTAATTTTTCCACTTCGGCTTATGGCAGCATTCGGATAGAAGTTCAGGATATTAATGGGAATCCCATTCCCGGATATACGATGAACGATTGCCCGCCAATTTTTGGTGATGCCATTGATCGCCCCATTTTATGGAATAAACGAAGTGACGCTGATAGAAGTAATATCGGCATTTTGGCAGGTAAAGAAGTCCGTTTGAAATTTGAAATAAAAGACGGCGATTTATACTCATTTCATTTTCAACATAAATAAATACATGAAAAACCAAAAAATAAAAGGATTAGTGGCGGCACCCTTCACGCCAATGAACAATGACGGAACCATCAATCTGGCCTTAATCCCCGAATATTATCAGTTCTTAAAACACAATAAAATCGCCGGCGCTTTTATTTGTGGTTCCACAGGAGAAGGGTTATCGCTGACTATGCAGGAAAAAAAAGATATAGCCTCAGCGTGGGCTAAAAGTGTAAGAGAGGATAAGGAATTCAAACTTGTTTTATTTGTAGGCGGCACTTGTATGTCCGATTGCATAGAACTCGCAATACATGCCCGGAAACTTCATCTGCATGCTGTCTCTTTTACAGCTCCATTTTATTTTAAGCCCGGTAACGTTAGTGTTCTTGCTGCCTGCTGTAAAGAAATTGCAGACGCAGTTCCGGATCTGCCATTTTACTACTACCATATTCCATCCTTAACCGGGGTTAATTTTCACATGATTGACCTGATCAAACAAGTAAATGGGATGATCCCCAATTTCATTGGCATCAAATACACCCATGAAGATTTTAAGGATTTCCTATCATGTATTCAGTTTCAGGATGGCAAGTATGATATGCTTTGGGGAAGAGATGCAAATTTACTGCCTGCATTGGCCATTGGAGCAATAGGAGCAGTAGGAAGTACCTACAACTATATGGCGCCGGTATATTTTAATATGATGGAAGCACTTGATAATCACGAATTAGAAAAGGCACAGCAATTACAACAGCAATCTATTGATATGAGTGCTTCATTAGAACAATTCGGCGACAGTATACCTATCCGTAAGGCTTACATGAAATTAACCGGGTTGGACTGCGGACCGGTTAGACTGCCATTAAGAAATATCAAAACTGATGCTTTTGAGCTTATGAAAAATGAAGCAGAAGAAAAGGACTTCAGAAGTTTTTCTTCAAAGAAGCATTCTGTAGATGATGAATGATTTAATAAACAATGAACCTGAAAATGATTATTAAAATAAAGATATAAAGACCCATGATACTCAACCGATCTATCTTGCAACAAATATCTGGAAAAAATATTATAGTTCCCGATAGTGACTCATTTAAACTACCTGAAAAAGTGTTGCAATTTGGTACCGGCAGACTCCTGCGCGGTTTACCGGATTATTACATCAATAAAGCTAATAAATCTGGCATTTTTAATGGCCGGGTTGTAGCAGTTAAATCAACTAACAAGGGTGATGTAGCTGCATATCGGAGTCAGGATAACCTTTATACAATTTGTGAGAGAGAAATAATTAACGGCAACATGGTGGAAGCAAATACCATCTCTGCTGCCGTAAGCAGGGTACTGGTCGCGCAGGATGAATGGCAGGAAGTATTGCAATGCGCATATAATAAGGAACTGAAAATTATTATATCTAATACTACAGAGGTGGGTATTCAATTATTACCCAATGAAGATATAAGAAGGAATCCTCCTCTATCTTTCCCTGGAAAGCTACTTGCTTTTCTATATGAAAGATTCAAAGCCTTCCAGGGCAGCGGCGATAGTGGCATGATAGTAATACCTACTGAGCTGATTCCCGACAATGGCAAGAAACTAAAATCTGTCCTCACAGAACTTGCCTTTTCAAACCAGTTGGAAAATACTTTTATAGAATGGCTGGAAACCAGCAACCACTTTTGCAGTTCTCTGGTAGACAGGATTGTGAGCGTACCCAATGGAACAAATGGACCTCCTCTGGAAAAACAATTGGGGTATAAAGATAACCTGCTAACAATAACCGAAATGTACAGTTTGTGGGCAATAGAAGGCGATGAGCAAATAAAGGAAATACTGTCGTTTCAAAAGGCCGATAGCGGGATTGTCATCATTCCTGATATTAAAATATACAGGGAATTAAAACTTCGGTTGCTCAATGCACCTCATACCTTTACATGCGGAGTAGCTTTTCTTGCTGGTTACGATACTGTTCAACATACTATGGAAGATAAACTTTCTGAATCCTTTATATCAGACCTTATATTTAGAGAAATAATTCCATCTATTTCAGGCGATATTGATCCGTCTGCTAAAGAAGAATATGCCGCTCATGTACTCAATCGGTTTAGAAACCCATTTATGAATCATTACTGGAAAAATATTACGCTTAACTACAGTTCAAAAATAGGTGCACGCTGTGTCCCGCTGATACTGAATTATTATAAGAAAAACAATTCGGCACCTCCCTTGTTTTCATTAGCATTTGCTGCTTACCTCTTTTTCATGAAGGCAGTGAAGCACACCGGGAAAGACTTTTTTGGAATCATGAATGATGAATATTACGTAATAGAGGACCAGTATGCTGACAAATTCCATTCCTTATGGCAAAACAGTAATATTGAAGACGTAGTCAGTAAGGTATTGAAAGACGAATTCCTGTGGGATGCCGATCTTTCCCTGCTGCCAGGTTTTCAAAAGTTGGTTACCTCGAACTTGCATAACATCATTCAATCAGGAATGAAAAAAACCTTAAGCAATTTCTTTTCCTGAGAGGATCTATTGAACTAACATGAATTCACTGAAAGACTACATCTGTTTTTAGGAAAAAAATTATCATTTATGAACCGTATTTTCAAAAACCTGCCGGTGTTACTGTTGATATTACTCCACCACTATGGTGCGATTGCTCAGGAGAAGCTGAAAGCAGACGGACAGATGCCTGTTTTAGCCTGGGTGGGTGTGCCGGAGGAAGAAACCACTATTGAGCGTTTTGAGGAACTCAAGGCATCGGGCATTAATATCAATTTCGTCAATTATTCCTCGGTGCAAGCTGTAGAAAAGGCTCTCAATATAGCCTATCAGGTTGGGGTGAAGCTGATGCCTTATTGTCCGGAATTGCAATCAGAACCAGAAAAAACCGTCAAAAGGCTGATGAAACACCCGGCGCTTTTTGGATATCACCTACGTGATGAACCCCACGCCAGGGATTTCCCTGAATTGGGAGACTGGATGAAAAGAATTCAGGCAGTAGACAAAGAACATCCCTGCTATATCAATCTTTTTCCCAACTATGGTAAGCCGGAACGTTTTTTTGATGAGGGGTATATTCTTCCTCCCGAAAAAGATATTTATGAAGAGTATGTAAATGCATTTCTAAAAGATGTACCTGTTCCCTTCGTCTCTTTTGACCATTATCCGGTAATAGAAAATAATGGCATCAGAACACTTCGTCCGGAATGGTATAAAAATCTTGAAATAATTGCAGCCGCTTCAAAAAGGAACGGACTTCCATTTTGGGCATTTGCGCGATCAGTTGCTTATGGCCGGGCGCCGATTGCCACTGAAGCAGAAATCAGGCTCCAGATATACAGCAATCTGGCTTATGGAGCCAGTGGGTTGCAGTATTTTACCTATTGGACGCCCGGTATTAATCCGTTTTGGGATTTTAATAAGGCTCCAATTGATCTCAATGGTAAGCGTACGGAACTATATGATCGCATTAAGGAAGTAAACCAGGAAATACAACATCTTGCAGGGGCATTTCTGGGTGCACACCTGGTTTGGGTGGCTCACACAGGAAAAAGAATTCCCCAGGGAACAAGGCGCATAGCCCGGCTGCCTGATCCCGTAAAAATGCTGGAAACAAGTGATAGCGGCGCGGTGGTGTCCCTGCTTGAGAAAGGAAACCGGCAATTCTTCGTTATTGTTAACCGTGACTTTCAAAATCCGATGAACCTCATTATTGTGACAGATGATTCAGTAAAAAGAATATTAAAAGACGGAACGTTGGTTCCGGCAAATGCTTATGCCCATTCCCAGGAAGTTGATCCGGGAGATATGGTTTTATATACATGGGAAAAGTAATAAACGACTGATCAATAGAGATAAATTATTTTTCATGAAAATCCATTTCATTGTTTTGACAGGGTTGCTGTTAACAGGTACTCTATCCTGCCACCAAATAAGTATAAGCAAAGGAATTGATTCAGTATATACTGTGGAATATCCTACCGGCGTCAAAGTCCATGGCATAGGAGCAGAACTGGATCCACATTTTTTTTCATACTGCGTTGGGCATGCAGCACATCCCGCTTCTGAAAAAGACTGGGATATTGTTGTGGATAGGGTAAAGCATTTACGGCTACAGATGTTCAGGGTAATGGTGCAACCCCAGTGGTTTGAGCCATTCAATGATGATAACGATCCTGATCATGTCAACTGGACCGGACTGGATTTTGATACGCCGGAAATGAAATCACTTTACCGGGTCTTGGATTTAGCACAGCAGAATGGGATCAATGTATTACTGGTTTCATGGGGCTGTCCCCGGGAATGCTTCCTGGCAGACGGACACAGTACTTTCCCAAGCTGGATTGTCGGGCCCAAAAACGAAGCTGAATATGCTGAAAATATCTCTATTCTAATCCAGCACCTCGTCATAAAAAAGGGATATACCTGTATTAAGGAAATTACTCCTTACAATGAACCCAACTTGTTTTATTTCATGGATGGAAAGGTTAGTGTGGATTCATACATCTCGATGTGTAAAAGATTAGATGTTAAATTTAAGGCGGATAAAATTCGAAGTAAAGTTCAATTTAATCTGGTTGACGAAAGTAATGGTTATGCGTTTTTGGAAAAATGTGCTGGTGAACTGCAGGAGGAAGCAGATTTAATGAATTCCCATATTTATTCATTTGGGTATGGAACGCCCAATCAGGATATGCTGGACTACGAAAAGAAACACAGCAGTTTAGTTCGTGCTGGACTTCCGCATTTTATTGGCGAATTTGGTTCTAACCAAACCATGGGGGCTTACCTGCAATCGGATATTGATGAATATATAAGGGGCGTATTGATTGTCCGGTTGATGCTGAACGTATTTAATGCCGGGGCATCAGGAATGAGTTACTGGAATTTGTTTGATGAATATTATTATAAAAATGCACCCTATGATGAAGGGCTAATGAAATGTGGCTTATGGCGATACAAAAAAAGCAGTTATGCAGGGTCTGTATTTTATGATCATATACAAGAAGATTTTCAGCTCCGTCCCCAGTATTTCGCGTATGGCTTAATGACCAATCATGTGAGACCCGGTGCAGCCATCTATCCGGTTAAAACAGGTAAAGAAAAGGTGGCCGCATCTGCTTTCCGCAATCCCGATGGCAAATGGGTGTATGTGATCGCTAATGAACAAAGCGATAAGTTGAAAATATCTCTATTCAATAATTTTCAGAAAAAAGGAGTGTTTAATGTATTTCCATATATCGAAAAAGACCTTCCCGGCGATGATGAAGGATGCATCATCCCAAATTCTCGCAGGCGGGTGGGACACCCGCCTGTAGAACTCCCTACCGGTCGGTGTCACACCGACCGGATTGTCAAAGACCTCTCTTGCGGTAATGAAATGATCGGGACTTCCGGTTCGGTAGCGCAGAAGGGGGGTACTCTGCCTATTGAAGTGCCGGCACGGTCGGTTGTTTTGCTGCACCAGCAATGATACCGGGGCTTGCTATATTTTACAAACATAACCATGTAATAATCTGACCCGACCATGAAAAAAATGATGTCCCTGCTATTGTTGATTTCCTGTACTTACGTAACATTGGCATGTCCCCGGCAGGTATATGATAACGAGCCGTACAAAGTGTACCTGGACGAGAAAGAGATCGCCTGTTACTCAAGCCACCGGCTCGATTTCAGAAATCCAACTGCAAAATACCTGGGCGTGCCGGTATCGCCTTCTTTTTATACTTTATTCAGTGTCAGTTCGCACCCTGCAATATTAAGGATACAACCTCCTCCGGGGTTAATAGTAGATATTTGCAAACTGGTAATACGGCCCTTATCCCTGGGAGTAAAGTCAACCTGGAATGGCCGCGAGCTCCAAATTACCATTGACCAACCGCAGAATTTTGTTATTGATGCACAGGGAGATGGTATGTATCCGCTGCACATATTCGTAAACAGGGCTATGCCTGAGATCAACAAAAAGAGCGATGATGTTATTTATTTCGGCCCGGGAATTCATGATGTAGGACAAATTGTACTTAAGAGCAATCAAACGCTTTACCTGGCGGAAGGGGCTGTAGTACGTCCTTTGCCGCCTCGTAGTGGTGGGCAGGTTGAAATAAGAGGAGAAACATTTTACCTTGGTGAGCCTATGATAAAAATAACAGATGCACACCATGTTACCATAAAGGGCAATGGAATGATCACGGCTGAAAGAGCTACGGATAAACGCATAAAGGCGCAAATAATAACAGCGGTGAAAACAAGTGGGCTGAGAATTGAAGATATCCTGCTTACGGATGCCAATAGCTGGAATATTCATATTTACGACAGTAAGGATGCAATAGTGGATAATGTAAAAATACTGGGATATTATATCAATACGGATGCAATATGCTTTAACGGCAGTAAAAACAGTGTTGCCCGGAATTGTTTCGCGCATATTAATGATGATGGATATGAAGTAAAAGCAACGGATGAATCAATGTGTACTGAAGGTATCAGGTTTGAGCAATGCATCATATGGAATGATTTTGGGAGCGGAACGGGCGTTACGCACGAGGTAATGGGTAAAATCAAAGACATAAGCTGGAAAGACATAACGGTAATACGATATGATCCAATAGTGCATTCCAACTGGCTGCTGCACAGGGCCCCGGTATTTGTACATGCGGTGGGTGGAGGAACGGTATCTGGTCTGAGTTTTGAGAATATTACGATTGAACAGGCCCATTCCATACAGCCGATGATCCTGATTGACAATCAAAAAAAGCTGATAGAGACCGAAGATCATTTCATGATAAAAAAATACAACAGGATAGAGCATGTGAAGTTTAAAAACGTCATCGGTTTGGAAATAGAATCTCCGGATATTGTAATATATGATGAAGGGGAGGATTGTATTGATGAAATAAGTTTTGAAAATATATGCATGAATGGAGAAAAATTAATGCCCGGCGATAAGCGCCTGCGTATTAATAATTCTAAAACAAAAAAAATAAGGATCAATTAAATTCTAATATCTCTTATTGCCAATAAATTCGTTCTTCCCAGTCTCTACTCGGGTCTTTTGTGTGTGGGTTGGACTTGCGAGATATAATCATCGTTTTTGTTTCGTATTAAGGCAGCTATTTTTTGATCACATCAACCAACTCTGTATTCCATTCTCCGTTTGCTTTCCGGATGCCGGTATTATCGTCTGCAGTTCCCTGGTAAGACCATATCCACCAACCGGCAAAGCCATACGCCTTGCATAATTTTAACTGCCATTCCAAGAGTGCTGCAGGACTGTATTTGCTATAATCAAATATGGTAGTGCTCAACTCATCCTCATGCCCGGGTCCTTTCAAATCGGTTGAAATAATTCGGGAAGCGTTTTTCTTACCTATAATATTTACAATTCGTTCTATGTATTTAACGCCATCGCTTCCCGGATCGGTAAACGGGTAGGTGGTCATTACCCAATAGTCCGGAGGAAGCCGCAAGTCATCCACCAGCCACTTTCTTATATTTACAAAGGCAGCCAGGCGCTCATCGCTTGTTTTATTGTTCCAATAAGGATCATTAGCATAGATCGGCAATAATACAGGAGTTCCTTTCGGTCGCTTTCCCGCTTTTGCAAAAACGGGCCAAACCTGCTTCACATATTGCTCCGTAACTTCTAACACTTCAGGGCTCCACAGATCAGGTTCTGAAGTACCGAGCAGATAATTCCCGGTCATTGTCCACAAAGCAATATTATCCGGATGTTTTGTCTTCCCCTCTATGTAGATAATTACATCGCTATACCACCTTGCCGATTCATCCCATGGGGTATTATCTGCAATAGGCCAATAGGGCTCACCGACATAACCTACCTTACGCTGTTGCGGATTAATCGAATAAGGAACCCACCGGTTATCCGCCAGATCAAGCTCAACGGATAGACCCGCTTCATAACAATCATCAATAAACAAAGCTATCCCATCTAAAAACGCAGTATTATAATAGTCAAGATCATCATTGGTCAGGATCGTAGCCGGTTTTGCTGCCGGAGGAGCGATAGCGGCCTTTTTTAATGTTAACGGTATAGGTATAAATAAGGAAACAAGATTAATCCCGGCATACCCCGCCAAATCATTCAACGCCGCTTTAACTTCCGTGCGATAAGCTTCATTATACCTGAGAAATATAGCGTATGGATGTTCCGGAGATGGGGACGTCTTAAGATGAGGATTAAAGAAAACACCACGGAATCCGGTACTTTCTGCAGGGGAAGTTATGCTTTCATTTCTTTTTGCCGGTAAGCAGCCGATCAAACCCGTCAAAAAAAATAAAATAAAGAAGGAGGTGAATAAATCTTTCATCTGAACTTTTAATGTGGGGTTAAAATCTCCATTCCGGTAAATTTAAGGACTATTGGGTCAGTTTCATCTTAATAAAATTATCAAGATTGGATCAGGGACAAAATAGTATTAGCTATTGTAGATTTTGTATTAGACTATAGACCTGGAAGAAGATACTTTTGGAGTAACATAGTACATTCCAAAGTATACAAACAACACTTTTTTCAAAATCTAAATTAATTGCCATGATGAAAAAGCTACTGCCATTATTTCAAGAGTACAGGAAGGCATTTCCCTTCATCATACTTCTGTTTTTCTCATCATTTACGTCTGCACAACAAAAGATAACCGTTAGCGGAACTGTGTTAGAAAATGATGCACCGTTAGCTGGGGTATCTATTTTGGTAAAGGGTACAGCCACCGGTACCACCACCGATGCCGGGGGGAAATTCACCCTGCAGGCTGCCCGGGGAGCTACCCTTGCATTGTCATTTGTAGGATATGAGAACAAAGAAGTTAAAGTAAACAGCACAGGAAATCTCGGGAACATACAAATGTCTTTATCGGCTTCCACCCTGGGAGGCGTAGTTGTTGTGGGCTATGGAGAACAAAGTAAGAAAGAACTTGCGTCTTCAACAACAGAAGTGTCCGCAAAAGATTTTGAAAAATCAGTGATTAACACTTTGGATCAGGCTTTGCAAGGTCGTGCTTCGGGAGTTCAGGTGGTGAACTCCTCGGGAGAACCTGGCGCAGATGTAGTAGTAAGGATCAGAGGAAATAATTCGCTTAGTGGCGACAATCAGCCGCTTTACGTTATTGATGGGTTCCCAATGCCTCCGTATACTGAAGCTTTAAGGGTAGGACAAAAAAACGCTTATGCACAAAACGGACTATATGGAATAAACCCGCAGGATATAGAAAGCATGGTAGTATTGAAAGATGCTGCCGCCACGGCAATATACGGATCAAGGGGGGCTAATGGAGTTATTTTGATTACTACAAAAGCAGGAAAATCAGGAGAAGGGAAAATTGAACTAAGACAGAATTATACAATAGGAACGGTTGGCAAGCCGCTTAATATGATGACTGGCAGTCAATGGGCAGAAATCATAAACAAAAGAAATGCTTTAGCAGGAGGCGCTCCGATCTATGATAATATTGATAACGTAACAAATACCGATTGGTTTGATGCAACCACAAGGCAAAGTTCAAGGGAAGATGCGTCTCTAGTTATTTCAGGTGGCACCTCCAGAGCTTCCTACTATATTTCAGGCAATTATATAAAAGAATTAGGCTCAGTGATTGGTGCGTCCGGCAACCAGAAAGGAAGCCTGCGTGCTAATCTTAGCGGTAAGGTAAACAACTGGTACTCGGTTAAGGGACAGTTTTCCTTTGTTCGCCAATTCACAGACCGGGCCTTCACAACTGAAATGAGATGGCCAACAGGAGCGGGATTTCTGGATCTTGTCAGACAATCACCCACTGTTCCGGTAGATTATCTTGGATTTAATGCCTATGGTTTTCCGGGGAATCCAACCCAATTCTGGTTTGGCAACCCTGTTATTGAATTAGAATCCAAAATTGATAAGGTTAAGAATGATTATTCGGTAATGAATATAGAAAATAAATTCAAAATTTTACCATCATTAGATATGATCGTCAGTTTTGGTGCGAATCAAAATTTATCCAGACGACAAATTTTTCTTGACGGCAATACGATTCTGGGACAGCCTAAGAATGGCTTAGGGAAGAATTCCATAGCAAACAGATACAGCTATAATACAAATGCGTATTTAAATTATAACAAATCATTTAGCGATATTCACAGAGTGGGGCTTACAATGGGCGTTGAATATAATTCCCAAAGCCTTGAAGAAACCTCTGCTGAATCAGAGACTTTTGAAATTCCTTATTTTGGCGTTAATAATATTGGGAGTGCATCCACGCAGAAGATAAGATCTTATAGAGAGGACCGTATAATTCAATCGGGCTTTGCGAGAGTTAACTATTCCTTCAAGGGAAAATATGTGTTAAATGCTTCTGTACGTGCGGATGGCGCTTCACCTTTTTCCAAAAATAAAAAATATGGATTTTTTCCCACCGCTGCAGTAGCATGGAATTTAGATCAGGAGGAATTTATGAAATCAGTTAACTTCATTTCGTCCTCTAAGCTAAGAGTATCTTACGGAGAAACCGGCAGCCAGGCTATAGCGCCGTATTCTTCTCTTCAACAGTTCGTAAATGGCTTTTATGCTTTGGGATCAAAAAACACTTTCAGATTAACAATGGCTCCCAACAGCCTTGGAAATGCGGATCTCTCATGGGAAAAAACCAAACAACTTAATTTTGGAGTTGATTTAGGCATATTGGACAACAGACTCACATTTACTTTTGATTACTATGATAAGCTTACTGTTGACCTGCTCCAGGCACGAACACTCCCCTCTCAATCGGGATATACATCCATTACGGATAATTACGGGAGCATCAGCAATAAAGGAATTGAATTTAATGTTTCCTGGCAAATCATAGAAAGAAAAAACACCCAACTTACCACCCGATTCAATATCTCTCATAATAAAAATATGCTTGTTGAACTTGGTGATAGAACCGCTCCCTTTTACCTGGATATCGGAAACAACCTGATTGGCGGTATTCATGGGATTCTGGTACCCGGACAAGAGATTGGGCAGTTTTATGGTTATCAATTATTAGGACTTGTGCAGCCTGGTGATTTTGATGGATCAGGAAATGCAACCTACCCTTTTCCCGGTCCTGCTGCTTACCAGACTCCCGGACAATTCAAATATCAGGATACCAACAAAGATGGGAAAATTGATATTGCGGATCGGGTAGTATTAGGAAAATCCTCTCCTGATTTTACCTACGGCTGGTCTAATGATTTTACCTGGAAAAACTTTAGCATTAACATGTTTGTTACCGGTTCAAAAGGGAATCAGGTACTGAATATTACCAGGTCTCTTCTGAATAGTGGGCTTCCTCTTTATGGTGGACAGGTATTGAATCAAACCCAGGATTGGTACGAAAATCGCTGGACTGCAGATAATCCGCATAATGATCCACGGTATCCCGGAATACTTTTATCCTCACCTTTTAGTATAACAGATATCACTTCCTCTATGATTGAAGATGGTAGTTACATAAGGTTAAAATCCATGACACTATCCTATCAGTTTCCAAACTTAAGAGTAGTTAAAGGATTAGGTCTTTCGTTTACCGCTACCAATTTATTGACGATTACCAAATATAGTGGGTTCGATCCTGAAGTGAGTTCTTTCAGACAATCTTTATTGCACCAGGGGATTGATTATGCGGGTTACCCCACACAGCGGTCTTATAGTTTTGGCGCAACCGTTAGTTTCTAATTCAAAAAAAAGTCACTATGAAATTGAAATTCATATTCCCATTAATATTTTTTGTTTCATTCGGTTCATTGTCTTGCAAAAAGAATCTCGATGAAACTGCATACTCTTTCCTTTCTGCCAATACGGTATTTTCCAATGAAGCGGGTTTGAAACAAGCCACCCTCGGCATCTATAACAGTTGGAGAGCCTTTCCCAGTTGGGATATATTTTACGAGTGGATGTTATGCGAAGTGGGTCAGCAATATGTTACTGCCGGAATGGGTGGCGATGAATTAATAAAACCTTTTTATGGGTTCACTCACAATCCTTCTGATCTTGACATTACGCACATTTGGCCCAGGCTTTACAAAACTATAGCCCTTGCGGGAACTGTGATTGAGCATGCAGACCAGGCTGTTCCCAATGCTGCTATTGCAGATATCTATAAGGCAGAGGCGAGGTTTCACAGAGCTTATGCAAATTTTATGCTGGTAAGGCTCTTTGGTGGCGTACCATTGATAAAATCAGTTGTTAACTCTATCAGTCAAACCGAGGCAATTTTCGGCACCCAGGCGTCTGTTAAAGATATCTATGATTTTATAGTTGAGGACCTTAAATTTGCTGAATCTCATCTACCGCCTTTCTGGACAGGTGATGAATTAGGAAGAATTTCGGCTGGCGCAGCTAAAGCCTTGCTTGGCAAAGTTTATCTTACCATGGCCGGATTGCCATTAAAAGATCCGCAGGCCTATCAGCTTGCTGCCACCAAACTAAGTGAAATCGTAGGCAGCGGAGAAACTACCTATAATTTTGGCTTATTGTCCGATTTCGTAAGTATTTTCGGTGATAATAATAGAAAAAATAAAGAAGTCATTTTTGCCTGGACCAATTTATATAGCAAAACAGTATCTCAAAGTTCAACAATAGTTCCTTATTTTCTTTTTCCCCCAGGTTTTGTGGGCACTGTTACTGCACCTCAATATGGAACAACTCCTGATTTCTACCAACTATACGAAAATACAGATATCAGAAGAAATGTTACAGCTGTTGCAGAATATACTTCATTGCCCTCCGGCGATCTGATCAGTTATGATTTTTCCATCAACAGATTCAGGAATCTATCACAGGGAGGAGGAATTGTTGGAAACACTTTATTACCTTTTACAGGTATGGCTTACGCTAAATTTGGCAGAACCCCCGTGGATCCCACTCAGGCATCCGTTCCTACAGACTATAATTCTGATTTAATTCAGATGCGCTTTTCAGACGCTTTATTATGTCTTGCAGAAGCGCTTAATGAATCAGGACAAACATCCCAGGCTGTACCTCTTCTCAATAGGGTAAGAGATCGTGCAAATACAACGCCATATCCGGTAGGCAGTCAGGATGAAGTTAGGCAACAGATCAGGATAGAGCGCCGTCTGGAGTTGACGGGTGAATATACAACCGTGTTTGATATCAGACGTTGGGG
>CAZFGP010000021.1:0-35550 GCA_964518685.1 uncultured Terrimonas sp. | reverse complement strand
AGTTATTTTAAAATCTTGTTTGTGTTGATGAAAGTGGTAAAGTCAAGAAATTCCCCGTATTGGCTTGCCTGAGTATTACTTGTTTCGCAATAATAATAGGCATATTATTTATTCGATGCTCATTTAAGAAAATAAGATAAGTAATAACAAGGCAGCAGGTCTGGCTAAGCACAAAGCAAGGCTACCAAACCTACGCCAGAGCGAGATCCGTATTAGACCCGCTGTTATTTGCGCCCGGTCCGATACAAAAAATAAATCAATCCTGCCAGACTAAGGATAAACCAGGCATAAAAAACAGTATTAAAAGTATTGAAGTGTCCTTTTATCATTGCCCATTCGAGATAAATACCAAAGAAAGAATTGATAATTGCCCAGGAAACAATGGATACAATAATCCTGAGGGTTTTTGTCAGGAGTCTTCTCAATTCCGGTTCAATACCATTACTCATGGCTGATATTTTAGTAGATTAATCCAGTAACATCTGCCTGAAAGATACGGAATCGCCATTAAATACATTAAAATCCACCCGACCATTTATTCCGTTTACCCTGCCCGACTCGCTATGCTGCCAAAATAACCATGGTCTCTTTATCCGGGGGAGATTGGGTTGTAAATAATGTGCTGCCCAGAGCGGATATTCATCAAATTCACTCCCCAGGTATTGGTCATAAAAATCAACGTTAGTATATATTATTGGTTTTACCTTGTAGTACTTTTCAATAATGGTAAGCCATTCGCGTACTCTTACGCGCATATCCCGTGGATTAACCCGATAAAGCCGCTCCACATCCAATACCGGAGGGAGATCGCCCGGTTCCAGACGGACCTGGGCAATAAAATTGTCTGCTTGCTTTTTCCCACTTTTTGTTGGTAAAAAGAAATGATAGGCGCCTCTCACCATACCTTCTTCGCGTGCTTTGAACCAATTGCGCTGAAACAAACGGTCTACCTTTGTCAATCCTTCGGTCGCCTTTATGAAGGCAAATTCAATTTGCATGCCTTCCACCTCCATATCTTTCACTGCTGTCCAGTCTATAACATCCTGGTGATGAGATACATCAATGCCATGAATGGAATAATTAACCGGTATATCAATGCCAAAGGCGGCATATCGTACAAAATGTATCTGGTAGGCTTTCCATTGCCTGTATCCATAATTAGCGGCAGCAGCCAGTAACAACACCAATGTTGCTACAAGAAAGATTTTCCATTCCGAAATTGAACTTCTTTTCTTTTTACGTGACATGAGAGAGAATAATACTCAAAACGCAAAGTTTGAATTATACAGGCCTTCTATGGATATTCCTTTAGCATTAAACCATTACCTCATCCTTTTCGTACATAGTTTTCCTTAATTCTTTCACCCTCGGGTCAATGAGGTATTCATCAAATGTGGTCAACCTGTCTATAATCCCTTTTGGCGTTAATTCTATTACCCGGTTGGCTACCGTTTCCATAAAGGTATGGTCATGTGAAGTCAGCAGAACAACCCCCTTAAAATTTATCATGCTTTCATTAAAAGACTGAATACTTTCCAAATCAAGATGATTGGTTGGTTCATCCAGGATGATCAGATTAGGGTTTTGTATCATCATACGACTGATCATACACCTCACTTTCTCTCCTCCACTAAGCACATTGGTCTTCTTCATCACCTCGTCTCCGCTGAAAAGCATCTTTCCCAAAAAGCCACGTAAAAAAGGCTCATCCACATCTGTAACATGCGGAGGTACAAATTGTCTGAGCCAGTCCATCAGATGAAGACTCTGCTTTTCAAAAAAGGAACTGTTGTCATTAGGCAAATACGCACTGGTAATGGTTGTTCCCCATTCATAGGTACCGCCATCCGCATCTATATTGCCATTGATAATCTCAAAAAAAGTGGTTAATGCCAGATGATCTCTGGAAAAAAAAGCAATTTTATCTCCTTTATTCACCGAAAAGCTGACCTCACTAAATAATGTCCTTCCGTTGTCTGTTCTTTTGGCAAGCTTCTCTATATTCAATACCTGGTTACCCACTTCCCGATCCTGCTTAAATATAATCCCGGGATACCGGCGATTGGATGGCTCTATTTCTTCTATCACTAATTTTTCCAACGCCTTCTTTCGGGAAGTGGCCTGCCTGCTTTTAGAAGCATTGGCACTGAATCGGGCAATAAAATCCAACAAATCCTTTCGCTTCTCCTCCATTTTTTTATTTTTGTCGGACAACTGGCGGGCCGCTAACTGACTGCTTTCGTACCAGAAAGTATAGTTGCCGGTGTAAATCTTTATCTTCTGCCTATCTACGTCTGCCACGTGGGTACATACGGAATCCAGAAAGTGTCTGTCATGGCTCACTACAATCACAATATTCTCATAGTCGGCGAGAAAGTTTTCCAGCCAACTGATGGTTTCCACATCTAAGTCATTTGTAGGCTCATCCAATAATAAAATATCCGGATTGCCAAATAAGGCCTGAGCAAGCAACACCCGAACCTTTACAGAACCAGGCAAATCCTTCATGAAAGCCTGGTGAAAAGTTTCCTTAACCCCCAACTCGCCCAATAGCGTACCGGCATCACTTTCTGCGGAATATCCTCCCATTTCTCCAAACTCCGCCTCCAATTCACCAGCCCGCATGCCGTCTTCTTCCGAAAAATCCTCTTTAGCATAAATAATATCCCTTTCTCTGGCAATTTCCCAGAGTTTGCGATGACCCATAATCACCGTATCAAGCGCAGTAAACTCATCAAAGGCAAAGTGATTTTGCTGTAAAACCGCCATACGTTCTCCGGGAGTAATGTCAATTGTGCCTTTTCCAGGTTCAATCTCGCCGGAAAGGATCTTTAAAAAGGTAGACTTCCCTGCACCATTCGCTCCAATAACCCCATAACAATTTCCCTTTGTAAAACTCAAACTCACTTCATCAAATAATACCCTTTTTCCAAAAGATAAGGATACATTGTTCACTGTAATCATGTCTGCTTTTGTATTTTTTATTAACCTCTTTTCGAAAATGAGCCGCAAAGGTACAATTTAATGGCTGTAAAGGAGAACGAGCTCAAAATTTGCAGTTGCTTTTTAGTGTTCAGAGGGGAATTTTAGATCCTTCATCCCGGCTTTCCATTTACCGAACTAATCCCGGTTTTTGTCGAATGCAATTCATACCTCATCACACCTGTATTTCCAAATTTGAAATTGATCTATAATAATGCGATAGGTTTCCTTAATTATCTATTTCATTGAAAAACAATGTAATATAAAATATAATGAATTTCGACTAAGTGTGAACGCTTATGAAAATAGGTGCTTTACTTATCGAAACTAAATAATAACCCTTAGTGAGCGCCGTTAGTTTTGTGTCTGAATTATTAATTAACCTCTCTATGAAACAGATTTTTTACTTCTTAATTTCTATTTCTCTGCTCCCCGTTCTTTCCTTTGGTCAGGGAGGCCGGGGTTGTTCCCCACAAGGGAATGAAACCTCCTATGGAACTAATAATGTTTGGATTGGATATGTTTACAATAAAAGCAATTTTACCTCCTATCGTGGCTATGTTACAGAGGGTAATGCCTCAAGTCCTGACTTCGATCAGAATTTCGGAGGAAAAAATGTATACTATTCAACCAATGGATGTACGGTACAAACAGAAACCTTCAGCGTACGGTATAAGCTCAAAAAAACATTTTCATCTGGCAGCTACCGATTCACAGTTGGCGGTGATGATGGTTACCGACTGAGCCTCGACGGCGGGTCAACCTGGATCATTAACGAATGGACGGATCAGGCTTATGCCGTCAAAACAGTCACCGTTACCTTAAACGGCAATTATAACCTGATTCTGGATTACTACGAGAATAGCGATGCGAACAGAATAAGCTTTTCGGTTGAGCAAATTTGTGGAGCTGCTGACGATACTAATGAATATGGTAGCAATAACGTCTGGAAGGGATATGTTTACGAGGGTAGGAATTTTCAAACTTATAAAGGAATGGTACTGGAAGGCGCTGCTTCTAACCCTGATTTTGATCAGAACTTCGGGGGATCTAATGTTTCTTATGCTACCAGTTCCTGCCCGGTGCAAACCGAAGACTTTAGCGTACGCTACAGACTATCAAAAGATTTTGCGGCCGGAAGCTACGAGTTTACAGTAGGTGGTGACGATGGGTACAAGCTAAGTCTTGATGGTGGCGCTACCTGGGTTATTAATAAGTGGACCGATCATTCTTATTCAACCTCAAAATTCTCGGCTTCTTTGAGCGGAACTCAAAATCTGGTTTTAGAATATTATGAAAATGGCGGAAACAACAGGGTTTCTTTTTCCATGAGAACGCTTATGATATTACCTGTAACCTTGCAATCTTTTACTGCGCACGAAAGAAATGGAATTGTTGAGCTCAACTGGTCTCTGTCTCAAGACAGCAACCCGGAAAAGTTTATCATTGAAAAAAGCCGGGATGGCGTTTCCTTCAATGCTATCGGCAACAATCCCAGCCAAAATAGTACTTCTGGTCAATATCGTTTTATTGATCCCTCGTCTCCTGAAGGCTCCCAATATTACCGCCTGAAAATGACAGACCGAAATGGACTGGTTACCTATTCATCTGTTATTTCAGTTCGAACTTCCGGCACAATTTCTAATACCATAAACATCTTTCCAACCATAGTAACAGGTAATTCCTTTTATATAAAAAGCAAAACGAATATCCGCAATACGGTTATCATTATTACGGGAATCAGTGGTAAAGTAATGCTGAAACAACATGTAGGGAATGTAGCAGCGGGGCAACCCTTTTCTGTATCCGCAGGGAATACATCATTGGGTAAAGGAATTTACCTCGTGAGTATTTCAGGAAGCGATTACGGAGGAAGCACAGGGAAAATCATCATACCATAACGTTTTCATAGAGACAAACAGAGCGCAATTCAGACGCTGTACCCGATACAATTCTTTGTGGTCGGGTTTTTTGTTTTCAAACTTATACAAATTAAACCAGGTTTTTGGATTGAGACAAAGTCCTAATGATACTGCTAATGGCAGAGACCAGAGAAATAAGTAATTTTGACCATTCAGATATAAAAGTGCGGACTTATTCAACAATTACCAGATGCAGTTCCTTCTGAAAAGGGTTATCATCAGTAATTTTTTTAACGATAGTTTACGAAAAATCCCGGTAATGTAATATGAGGAGGATAGCTAAGACTCTTTTTTCAATGTTGATAATATTCTTTTGTCAACCTCATCTTGTTTCAGCACAAATCCTCTCTTTAAAAGAAGCTGAGGACGCAGCGTTAAAGAACTATAACATAATCAAAGCCAAGAGCAATTATGCAAGAGCCTCCCAGTCCGTGGTTGTTCAGACAAAAAGGGAATCTTTACCCAACTTTGTCGCTTCCGTACAGCAGGATTATGGAACCATTAACGGGCAAAATGGTCCGCTGTTTGGTTTTGGAGGCTATGGAGTTTCCTCTTCGGGACCAGCCTTACCAGACCAAAACTGGAATGCCGCTTTTGGCGCCTTATATCTCGCTAATATGAATTGGGAATTTTTCACGTTTGGCAGAGTAAAAGAGAGAGTAAATACCGCAAGAACTATTTTTCAAAAAGACCAAAGAGACCTGGAACAGGAGCAATTTCAACACCAGGTAAAAGTTGCTGCCGCCTATCTGAATCTGTTAGCGGCACAACGCATTACCCACTCTTTAGAAAATAACCTGAATCGTGCAGATACTTTTCGGCTGGTGGTTACAACACGTGCAATAAATGGTTTGACCGCAGGAGTAGATTCTTCTCTTGCAAACGCGGAAGTTTCAGCAGCAAAAATTGCGTTATTACGAGCGCTGGACGCTGAACAGCAAAAGGCGAGCAGTCTGGCAGTATTATTAGGCATTCCTGAGAAACTGGATTTTTTACTGGACACCTTGTTTATTTCAAAGATTCCCGGTATAATTGGCGATTCGTCTTCCATAAAAGAAAATCACCCTGTTCTGGCTTTCTACAGAAGCCGTATCAACGTTAGCGACCAGCAGCGGAAATATATTCGTACCTTGCAATACCCGTCATTTTCACTTTTCAGTGTTTTCCAAACAAGAGGTTCAGGATTCTATTCAAATTATGCAACCGATCAAGCCGCCTACCATCACAAGTACTTTGAGGGGATAAAACCCGTCCGAAGCAATTACCTGATAGGTGTTGGTGTTACCTGGAATCTCACTTCTTTTTTACGGGTACACCAGCAATTGACTGCTCAAAAATTTGTATCAGAAGCGTTGCATAATGAATATGATCAGGTGTTTCAGCAATTAACTGCCCAGCAGATTTTAGCGGAAGCAAAATTAAGCAATGCCTTATCTGCTTATGTAGAAGCGCCGATACAGGTTAAAGCAGCTTCCGATGCTTATCTGCAAAAGTCAGTACTGTATAAAAATGGGCTTACTACCTTAGTTGATGTTACACAGGCACTGTATGCACTTACCCGTGCTGAAACAGACAGGGATATTGCCTACAATAATGTATGGCAGGCATTGTTACTAAAGGCCGCTGCTTTGGGCGACTTTAGCTTGTTCATGAATGAACTGGATTAACAATTTTAATCAGAGAAGTTAAGTTTTCACAAAAAAGATTATAGGAAGATATAAGAACCTTAAAATATGAAGCTGATTCAATTTGCACTTCGTAAACCCATTACCATCCTTGTACTGGTTGCTGGTTTACTTTTTTTTGGCATTAAGGCGGTTAACGATATTAAAATAGATATTTTTCCCCAATTAGACATGCCGGTGATCTATGTGTCACATCCTTTTGGCGGCTATACGCCGCAGCAAATGGAGAGTTTTTTCGCAAAACAATATATTAATATCTTCCTTTACATAAATGGCATAAAGTCCATTGAAACAAAAAATATTCAGGGTTTAACTTTCATGAAAATAAGTTTTTACCCTGGTACTAATATGGCCCAGGCGGCAGCGGAAGTAAGCGCTTTTTCTAATCGCATCCAGGCTATTTTTCCACCCGGCTCCAACCCGCCTTTTATTATCAGATTTGATGCATCTACGTTGCCGGTAGGACAATTGGTATTGAGCAGCAAAATCCATAGCAATAATGAATTGCTTGATCTTGCCAATATGTATGTCCGTTCTTCATTTACTTCTATTCCGGGCATCGTATCCTCTCCTCCCTTTGGCGGTAATTCACGAACTATCGTGGTGAAGGCAGACCCGGAACTTTTACGTATTCATCATTTGACTCCGGATCAATTGGTGGAAGCCATCCGCATCAATAATCAAACTTCCCCTTCGGGGAACGTTCGTGTAGGAGATAAAAATTATATCACGCCCATCAATACCACCATAGCTAACCTGAAAGATTTTGAAAATATCCCGCTCTATAAGAATGGCGTTCAAAACCTGTATTTGAGAGACGTGGCAACCGTGGAGGATGGTGCCGACAGAACCGCCGGTTATGCTCTGGTAAATGGCAAGCGCTCGGTTTACCTGAGTATTGCAAAAAACGCTAATGCCTCTACATGGGAGGTGGTACAAAATCTTAAGCGCCAGATTCCAAATATGCAATCCCAGCTACCGGAAGGCGTTGAGTTAAAATATGAATTTGATCAGTCGGTATATGTGATGAACTCGGTTAAAAGCTTGCTCTCCGAAGGCGCTATCGGCGCTATCCTCACCGGATTAATGGTATTGTTGTTTTTGGGTGACCCAAGAGGCGCCTTAATTGTTATCCTCACCATACCCACTTCCATCATCTCCTCTGTATTATTTCTTAATTTATTTGGTCAAACTATAAACTTAATGACCCTCAGCGGGCTTGCACTGGCTATTGGTATTTTGGTGGATGAAAGCACGGTAACCATTGAAAATATTCACCAGCATCTTGATATGGGGAAACCCAAAGCCCTGGCTATCTGGGATGCCTGTAAAGAGATTGCTTTCCCAAAATTGCTGATTTTGTTTTGTATCCTGGCGGTATTTGCTCCGGCATTTACAATGGGTGGTATACCAGGATCATTATTTCTTCCATTAGCCCTTGCTATTAGCTTTAGTATGGTGGTTTCCTATCTTCTCTCCCAAACTTTTGTGCCGATAATGGCCAACTGGATCATGAAAGTGAAACATCGCAAAAAGGCAGATGGCAGCAATATGACCGATGCTGAAGAGTTTGCTGCGAGCGGATTGAGTGCAGAAGGGGAACGTAATACCTGGGATCAAAAAGCGGTTTTACTCCAGAGAGGTGATAGCAACAGGGATGGCAAAACCAGTTTATTTGAAAGGACAAGAATCCGGTACTTACAGTTTATTGAAAGAATGATGCCCTACAGAAAGATGATCGTTACAGGTTATTTGGTGTTAATTACCGGTATAGCCACCTATTTCCTTTTGCAAATTGGGCGTGACGTATTACCCAAAGTAAATGGCAGTCAGTTTCAGGTAAGATTAAGGGCAGAAGATGGAACCAGAATTGAGCGCACGGAAGATATGACCATCAGGCTCACCAACCTTGTATTTGATATTGTAGGTAAGAAAAACGTTTCAATCACTTCTGCTTACGTAGGGATGCATCCGCAATTATTTTCAACAAGTCCTCTTTTTCTATGGATGTCCGGACCTCACGAAGCAGTATTGCAGGTAGCCTTAAAGCGCGATTTCAAAACTGACCTTGATATCCTGAAAGACAGCATACGGAAGAAAGCTTCCGAAACGCTTCCGAAGGTAAAATTGTCTTTTGAACCCATTGAACTAACTGACAAAATTTTAAGCCAGGGGTCACCTACTCCGGTAGAAGTTCGTTTTTCAGGCAGAGATAAAAAAACAAACGAGGAGTATGCAAAAAAACTGGTACCCATACTACAAAAGATAGACTATTTACGTGATGTTCAAATAGGACAATCTATCAACTATCCGGCTATAAATATTAATGTAGACCGGATACGCGCAGCTCAGGTTGGTGTTGATATTTCTGATGTTGCAAAATCTGTAACCCCTTCTACTTCCTCCTCTCGTTTCACAGACAAAAATATCTGGACCGATGTTAAGACCAACACCAGCTATAGTGTGCAGGTGGAAATACCTGAAAACAAAATGCTTTCTCAGCACGATATTGGTGAAATATCTCTGCAAAAAAATGCTTCCCGTCCGATGTTGAGTGATATTGCTGATATAAGTGAAGGCTCCACCTATGGGGAGACAGACAACGTTGGTTCCATACCTGCCTTAACGGTTACTGCAAACCTTAATGATAAAGATCTGGGTAGTGCAACTAAAGACGTGCAAAAAGCAATTAACGCATTGGGGGAATTGCCCAGAGGTCTGCGAGTGGAAGCGATAGGACTTAGCAAAACGCTCACTGATACACTTGATAATTTGCAAAGTGGATTGATTGTAGCTATAATAGTTATCTTTTTAATGCTTGCTGCTAATTTTCAATCTTTTAAAGTTTCAGCCATCGTGTTATCAACTGTACCCGCTGTAATTTTGGGGTCTTTGGCTTTATTATTAGCAACCAATGCCACCCTCAATCTGCAGTCTTACATGGGGATTATAATGAGCGTGGGCGTTTCTATTTCAAATGCCGTACTCCTCATTACCAATGCCGAAGAATTGCGAAAATACAATGCAGATGCAGGTTTATCTGCCAGTGAAGCTGCTGCACTCCGCATGCGACCTATTGTAATGACGACGCTGGCTATGGTGGTAGGTATGATACCTATGGCCCTGGGTTTAGGTGAAGCCGGAGATCAGGCCTCCCCTCTGGGCAAGGCAGTAATTGGGGGGTTAGTCGCTTCTACTTTTGCCGTATTATTTGTTTTACCGCTAACCTTTGCATGGGGGCAGGGTAAGGCCTCAATCCAAAGCGTATCTCTCGATCCGGAAGACGAAGAGAGTGTACACTATATAAAAACAAAACAAATATAATTTTTATCTCAAACACAATTCAGCCCGGGTAAAGAACAAAGCGGGTAGTAAGAAAAGTAAATCGTTTATGAATAAAAAAGTATTGATTTTGAGTATTGTCATAATAACAGCGGTATTATTGCAAAACTGTCAAAATTCGTCCAAAGAAAATATACCGCACGCTGAGGCACCTGGTGAGACGCCTGCATATAAGGTAATACCTGTTGAAAAAGGCAGGTTGTCTTCTTCCCTGGAGATACCGGGTGAATTAATTCCTTTTCAGCAGGTTGACCTCTATTCCAAAATAAATAGTTTTGTAACGAAAATGAACGTAGACGTAGGCTCGGAGGTAAGAACCGGACAGGTACTGGCAACGATGGAAGCGCCTGAAATAAATGCGCAGCTTACCGGTGCAGAATCGAGATTAAGATCGGTTGAAGCCCTTTATACAGCAAGCAAAACTTATTACGACAGGCTACTGGAAACCAGTAAAACGCCCGGTACGATTTCTCCTGCCGATCTTGATGCCGCTTTAGCCAAACAAAACTCAGATTATGCACAACTGCAATCGGCTAAAGCCGCTTATCGTGAAATTACCGATAATAAAAACTATCTTGAAATTAGGGCTCCGTTCAATGGCGTGATCAGTGCGAAAAATGTAAGCGTAGGAGCTTATGTAGGACCATCAGGCAAAGGTTCTGAATTGCCGGTGTTTACCCTACAGGAACAAAAGCATCTCCGCCTGGTTGTTGCTGTTCCCGAAAGATATACAGGATATTTATCCAGAGGCAGTGATGTAGATTTTACGGTAAAGTCCTTTCCAGGGGAATCTTTTAAAGCAAAAGTAACCCGCATGGCGGGCGTATTGGATAATCGTTTAAGAGCTGAGCGTATTGAAATGGATGTCATTAACAGGGATAAGAAATTATTGCCTGGTATGGTAGCCGAAATTAAGTTGACCCTTCCTGCAAAAGACAGTACGCTTATCATTTCCTCATCAGCTGTGGTAAATTCGCCGGAGAAGATATTCGTGGTGAAAGTTAACAATGGAAAAGCAGAATGGGTGACCATAGATAAAGGCCGGGAAGCCAATGGCAAAGTGGAAATATATGGCGAATTGAACATCGGAGACGAGGTTATTGAAAAAGCCACAGAAGAAATTAGAAATGGCTCTTTAATTGTAGTGACAAGGTAAGGTATTACAAAAATAAAGTCCTGTCAGGATTTCAATGCTTATACTATCAGCATTAAGATTCCCCATAGTTCAGAGATAGCCCAACGTCTTTTTTCCTAAAAGATGTTTATATTTATATATTGTTAGTATTCATTTTAGCCGATTAAACCCTTTTTCATGCAGTTCCGCTTTTTCAGCATAATCCGTAAAACTTCTTTTCTTTACGTAGCGATATATGCCTCTCTGATATTAAATGTCCTGTTTACCGGTTGCGGACTGCCGTCCGAAAAAGCGGACAATGATCTACCTCTTTCTGAGGACCAAAAGCATCTACCCGAAAATGCGTTGAGGGGTTTAAGATGGACTGATGACGTGGAAGTTAGTTTGTTTGCGCATGAACCTATGCTGATTAATCCTACTAATATTGATATTGACGAAAGAGGTCGGGTATGGGTTTGTGAAGGATATAATTACCGTTATTCTCTGAACCCCAATAACCCTTACAAAAAAGATGGTGATCGGATTGTAATTCTTGAAGATCAAGACGGAGACGGGGTTGCAGATAAACAAACCATTTTTTATCAGGGGGAAGATATCAACTCTGCCCTGGGTATAGCCGTGCTCGGGAATAAAGTCATTGTTTCCCGAAGCCCAAATGTTTTTGTTCTAACTGATGAAAATAATGACGGCGTGGCCGATAAAAAAGATACTTTATTTACAGGAATTGGAGGCCTGGAACACGATCATTCTATTCATGCATTTAATTTCGGGCCCGATGGAAAACTGTACTTTAATTACGGCAACGAAGGAAAAGGCCTGAAGGACAAGCATGGCAATCCGGTAAAAGATATTTATGGAAGAGAAATTATTGCTAACGGGCATCCGTGGCAACAAGGCATGGTGTTTCGCTGCGACTTAGACGGCAGTAATGTGGAAGTACTGGGAAACAATTTTCGTAATCCATACGAAGTAGCTGAAGATGCATACGGTACTATCTGGCAATCGGATAATGATGACGATGGAAACCGCGGAGTACGTATTAATTATGTTATGCCTTATGGAAATTACGGCTTTAAGGATGAGATGACCGGCGCTTCCTGGTCTCAAAAACGGCTGAACATAGAAGATTCCATCCCTTTTCGTCACTGGCACTTAAACGACCCGGGAGTGGTTCCGAATATGTTGCAAACCGGCGCAGGTTCTCCAACTGGAATTTTAGTGTATGAAGGAGAGTTGCTGCCGCCACGATTTCATGGACAACTGATTCACTGCGATGCCGGGCCTAACATTGTGCGTTCTTATGCAGTTTCACCTGATGGGGCAGGGTATTCGGCAACTATTAATAATTTAGTTGAAGGCACGGGAGACAACTGGTTCCGTCCATCGGATGTTTGTGTGGCTCCGGATGGCTCTCTATTTATATCCGACTGGTATGATCCGGGAGTAGGCGGGCATCAGGTGAAAGATTTCGCAAGAGGACGCATTTTTAGAGTTACTTCAACAAATTATAAGAAGGGTTATCAAATTCCTAAATTAGACTTGTCTTCCATCTCCGGGGCCGTTAAAGCATTACACAATCCTAATCTTTCCGTCCGTTATTTAGCCTGGGAAAAATTAAACCGTTCTGGCGATTCGGCGTCGGCCGCTCTTGAAGAATTATACCACTCCAAAAATCCCAGATTTCGGGCAAGGGCTCTCTGGCTCCTGAGTAAAATACCGGAGAAGGGGGTTTCTTATATCGTAAATGCACTTAAAGATAATGATCCGAATATTCGTATTTCTGCTTTGAGAGCAGCCCTGCAAATAAAAGCAGACACTATTGCGCTGGTAAAGTTGCTCTTAAATGATAATAACATACAAGTAAGAAGAGAGGCAGTTCTTGCCCTCCATAAAAACCAGTCGGCTGAAGCGCCGGTACTTTGGGCGCAATTGGCTCAACAATACAATGGTTCCGACCGCTGGTATCTGGAAGCTCTCGGGATTGCTGCAAGAGGACAATGGGATCGGTATTTTAATGCCTGGCTTCAATTAACAAATTCGCAATGGAATACTCCTGCAGGAAGAGATATCGTTTGGAGAGCAAGGGCAAGCACAGCATTACCACTACTCGCTGAAATAATAAGCGACCCTTCTACTAAACCCGATCTGTTGCCAAAATATTTCAGAGCTTTCGATTTTCACGAAGATTCTAATAAACAAAAAATACTTCTTTCACTACTAGAGCAAAAACATCCCCAACAAGAATATATTGATGCGCTCACCTTATTGCAACTGGATCAGAGAACACCCCATTCTTCAATTATCAAAAACGCCCTGCAAAAAGCATTAAAACATGTTACCGGTACCTCGCTCTATATTGAATTGGTAAGAAAATACAAACTAAGAGACCAAAACCCGGAACTATTAAAATTAGCAACACTGGGAGCAAACGATGCTATAAAAACGGATGCTTTGCGTTTGCTTATTGAATCGGGCGGAAGCGCCCTCGTATTAAACGAACTGAAACAAAAAAACGAGTCCGCCAAAATTTTAATTACACTATTAGGAAAAACCGGTCTCGATGCTTCTAAAGATATTCTTCGTCAGTTCTTTTTCAATACCCAACATCCTCTTGAACTGAGAAACGAAGCGGTATTTGCCTTTTCAAGCGGAAGAACCGGGGAAACTCATTTACTTGAACTCGTTAAAACCAAAAGATTACCGGAAGACCTTACCGGCATCGCTACCGATATTTTTTCCAAATCCTCCAGAAAAGATATTAAAGAGGAGGCGGCAAAATATTTGAAAATTCGTTTTTCGGATAACATTATTGCCCCAATTTCAGAACTTATGGGAATGCAGGGAAATAGTGATTCAGGAGCAGTGGCTTTTCAAACCTACTGCTCAACCTGCCATCAGGTAAAAGGTCAGGGTACAGCTTTCGGACCCGATTTGACGGAAATAGGATCTAAACTTTCCAAAGAAGCCTTATTTAATGCTATTCTTGAACCTTCTGCAGGTATTAGTTTCGGTTATGAAGGCTATCTTTTTAAACTAAAAACCGGCGCCACCATTTCCGGATATATTGCCAGTCAGACAAATGATGAAATCAGTATTAAAATGATTGGCGGTATCATCGAGAAGTATAAGAAGTCTGATATCATCTCAAAAACAAAATATAAACAGTCTTTGATGCCAGATGGGCTGGCAGAGAGTCTGGGAGATCAGCAATTGGTAAATATTGTGAATTATATGACCCAGTTAAAATAACATAGTTCAATTTGTATTTGTCGCTGCTTTAAACACCGGGACACTACTGCATGGCTCGCCAAACATCAGGCTTTTTACTACTGGTTTTAATTTCAGGGTTATGGCTACATATGCTGCTTCGGGAAGAGTAAGATCACCACAACCTTTTATCACCACTCTTTTTCCTGCATATTCTGCAGCATTAATCTGCGATATATTATAAAGCAGGCGGACCTTTCTTAGTTCGTTTTCGTTTCCAAAAGTTATATTTTTTGCAAAGGGCTCTAAATAAGATACTAAGAGCATATAAGCCCACATAGGTACAAGGGCATTAGTGCTATTCGCGATGATAATCTCTTTTTCGGAATATCGCTGCCAGTCTGTTTGTTTTAAATTAGCCCGGTATTCTTTCTCCTTTAAAATAAGCTCTTTAAAAAGATAATCTTTAATATCAATAATGATAAAATTTTCAGTGGGATAAAAACCCTTCAGATCCAGGGTTATAATCCCGCTCTCAGCTACTTTGTTTATGATTGGATCCATTTATGATTCAATTTATTAAAATTGAAAAGGTCTCCCCTCTCAAAATCAGCCGGAAACTTTTCTCATTAAATTATGGAAAAATCAATACCCTGCTTTCAAACGAGTGTCTTTAATGGTAGCTGCCTCTCTTAAAGATTGCAGAACAGTATAGCCTATGGTTTGTCTTAGTTGTAAAATTGTTGTTTTCTGTTGCTCTTCAACATTTACATTGGGATCCGGCACGGCGCCTAAACTTTTTACGTGTATAGCATATACTCCAGTGTTTCCTACCAGAGGCGGCGACACCTTTTGCTGATAATCTTTATCAAAGGCTGCTCCTATAACAACGGGCTCATTTCCTAAACCGGGTTTAAAGTTATCACTAAAGCGAATACTGTCTGCCTGTGCTACCTCCTGGTTCGTATTTTTTGCCGCTTCCTCTATATTCTGATATTTACCCAATTTCGTAATCAACTCAGTTACTTTCTTTTTATTTCTAATAATAGGTTCAACCATGAATCTTGCTTCTGCTGCAGATTGCACACCTTCCTGTTTTTCTCCGGTAATGAGTGCCACTACATATTGGTCTCCGATGGATACCGGATCAGATACTGTCCCCGGTTTATTACTATATATCCATTTAATAAATGAGCGGGAGGTACCAATACCAATGATTTGATAATCCATTTCTTTAATATTTTCCGCCACCCGTTTATTTAGGTTTTCTTTAGTAATGGTTTCATTAAAATCCTTTGCTGTTCTGCCCTGAGATGCAAACTGAGTGGCTGCCGCTGAGGCTGCGCGGTCGGTTTCTATACTGGGTTCAACGGGCTTGGATAAATAGGCTATTTTATAGGCCAGTTCAAAGTTTTTCTGATTTAGAATCTCTATATAATGATAACCAAACTGTGTTTTAACAACTCCTTTATCACCCGTTTTTCCTTCAAAACAAAAATCATTAAATTCTTTAACCATTTGTCCATTTGCAAAATATCCCAAATTACCAAAAGCTGGTTTAGAGCCTTCATCATCGGAGTACTGACTCGCCATGAGTTCAAATGATGCGCCGGTTGCAATAGCCAGCTGAATACTATCAATTCTTCTTTTTGCTGTTGAGTCTGCAAGAGTAGGTTGACCTGTCTGCGGGTTTAAGGTGGCTATCAGGATATGCCTGGCCTCAACAGAGTCCGGTAGTACCTTCGATCCTACCATTCTTGCCATAGCTATTGAGTTGCCATCATAATAAGGTCCATAAACCTGACCGGGGGAAAGCTTAAATAAAGAATCTTTTACTGGAATCTGAATTTTACTGCCACCCATATAGCCATCGAAAAAAGGAGTTTTAGTGCCTTGCCGGGTTACGAAAACACCTGCGTCAGGTGCCTCTTCGAATGCCTTTTTCTGGCCTTCTATCTTGTTCCAGAGATTTACACTGTCTTCATGAGTGGGTCCGGCATTGAAAAGAACATAAGATATACTTCGGCTATTTTCCTGCTTGAAGTTGTTCTTATGTTTTTCAATATAGGCATTGATATCTGCATCGGTTACTTGTATCGCGGAATCCGGTACTGAGGAATAAGACAGGCTTACAAATGAAATATCAGCTACCTGTCCGTTCATAGCATTTTGCTTTTCAATCAGCCATTTGGGCACATAGATGGCACCTGTATAAACTGTCATCAGTTTTTTCTGTATCTGACCCAGCACAATCGGATCAATTAATTGATCATTTACCTGCTTTAGCTGGTAGGCGTCTTTACTTTTCTGCAAGGTTTTAAAGGCATTTCGGGCGGCATCTATATTATATATGCCTGTCTTAGGGTCTGTAAACTGTTGTTTGAATTCCTGCGGGGCTGCATCACTAAAAAGCAGGTCTGTAAATTCTTTAGAGGTAAAATCTATACCCAGCTTATTAGCTTCCGAAGTAATTAATTCGCGGGTAACCATTCCATTCCAAACCTGATTTTGAATTTCCTGTCGCATAGACTCGTCTACGCGGTAACCCTGAGACTGATATTGAGCTTCTAAATTTCTAACTCTTTCATCGAAGTCGTCCCGTTTTATTCCTTCGCCATTCACTTTACCAATAGTAGAAGAAGGTCCGGTAAAAAAATGACTGCCACTGCCCACAAAGGCATCCTGAACCACAAAGGCAATCATACTAATACCAATTATACCAAAAACTAAAACGGCAGCCTTGTCGCGAATAGTCTGAATTATAGACATATTGTAGTGTATATATTTTATAAGGATGGCAAAAATAGGGTAATCTACGTTTATCAACAAATTGTGGAAAACCATCCTAAAGCTTTATCTGTTCAGCCTTTTGGATTGTGGATATAAAGAAGCGCCTTCCTATAATAAATAATTCACGGTTTTCGTTTATAGATATTCCTCATGACCATGTGGGTACCGAAGGTATTTTGTTGAAAACTACATTTTTAGCAATGTTTTGCTGTGCAATTTTTGCCGATAATATTTTTTGGAATTCTATTCCACTTTTACTTATCGCAGGAAATACCCACACTTTAATAATTCACCACAGTTTTTCAACAGCAAATTTATTCTCTTCTAAAGAATAGTTTTCCTTATCATATTCTCATCAACATTGTTAATAAGAACAAAGAAATGCTAATAACACGAGATTGCGGGATGTGAATTAATTGTTAGTGTACGTTAATAAAACAATAGTTTTAACTTTGACAAGGATTATTCAAGATTAAGTATCCCCAAATTCACAGTCTTAATAGTAATAGGGCCTTTATAAATAATTATGTATTATTAAATATTATGTCAGATATTAACATTGAAGAAGCAAGAAAGAATGTTGAACGGGTTGGTTTTTTAGACGTAGATATTGCACCTGATTTGGATTTGTTTGACGAGATCGGGCGGTTGAAAAAGGAGAAGAATGCAGTTATTCTTGCGCACTATTATCAGGAATCGGAGATTCAGGATGTAGCTGATTATATTGGAGATAGTTTGGGCTTAGCTCAACAGGCTGAAAAAACGAATGCCGATATTATTGTTTTTGCCGGTGTGCATTTTATGGCTGAAACAGCAAAGATTTTGAATCCAGGTAAAAAGGTTCTTTTACCTGATCTTAAAGCGGGATGTTCTCTTTCTGATTCGGCGCCTCCACATTTGTTCAAAAGGTTTAAAGATGAGCACCCGGATCATTTGGTTATTTCTTATATCAATTGCTCTGCTGGAATAAAGGCTTTGAGTGATATTATTTGCACATCATCTAATGCAAAAAAAATAGTAGATAGTCTTCCGGAGGATCAGAAGATTATTTTTGCCCCTGACAAGAATCTTGGGGCTTATATTAATAAGCAATCCGGAAGGGAAATGGTTTTATGGAACGGCAGCTGTATGGTACATGAAATTTTTAGTAGAGAAAAGATTACTAAACTTAAGGTTAGGTATCCGAATGCTAAGGTTATTGCGCATCCTGAGTGTGAGGATGTGGTTCTGGAAATTGCGGATTTTATTGGGTCAACGAGTCAGTTATTAAAGTTTGTTAAGGATAATGAAGCTACTGAATTTATTGTAGCTACTGAACCGGGGATTTTGTATCAAATGCAGAAAAATGCACCAGAGAAAGAACTTATTCCTGCTCCGCCGGATAATAGTTGTGCTTGTAATGAGTGCCCGCATATGAAATTGAATACACTGGAAAAATTATATCTCTGTTTGAAATATGAGTTGCCCGAGATTACCATGGAGGAAGAGCTCAGGTTGCAAGCATTGAAGCCCATCAGAAGGATGATGGATATGAGCGCTGCGCTGGGGTTATAAAGCGGCTGTTTAAGAGTATCTTTTTATCGGCCCATATAAACAATCAGAATCTGTATATCTGATGGATTTACGCCTGAAATACGGGAGGCCTGACCAATAGTTTTTGGCCTTACTTTAGAAAACTTTTGTCTTGCTTCTGTAGATAGTGCTGGAATATTAGAATAATTAAAGCTTTCGGGTATAAGAAGATCTTCCAGTTTATTCATTTTATGAACAAGATCTTGTTCTTTTTGTAAATAAGTGTTGTATTTTATTTGAATTTCTACCTGTTCAAGTACTTCGGAGGTGGTTTCTGATAGGGTTGATGTTACAAGGGGAATTTCGCGTTGTAGGTCGAAAAGGGAAATATCTGGACGAAGTATTATTTGTGACAGTTTTTGTTTTTGGGAGATTGGAGCAGAGTGTTTTGTATTTAGAAAAGTATTAATTAATTCTGGTTCAATTGATAAGTTATTAATAAAAGATTTTATATTAGTTATTTGGGTTTTCTTTGATGTCAATTTTTGTATTCTCTCTTCAGTTGCCAGACCTGCATTATAAGATTTCTCTGTGAGTCGTAAATCAGCATTATCCTGACGAAGAAGAGTTCTGTACTCTGCTCTGCTCGTAAACATTCTATAGGGTTCCTCTGTTCCTTTGCTGATGAGGTCATCAATTAAAACGCCAATATAGGCTTCATTTCTTTTGAGAAAGAAGGGCTCCTGATCATTTATTTTAAGATGGGCATTCATGCCGGCTATGATTCCCTGGCATGCAGCCTCCTCGTAGCCGGTGGTGCCATTGATTTGTCCTGCAAAAAAAAGATTTTCCAATAGTTTTGTTTCAAGGGTATGGTATAATTGGGTGGGTGGAAAATAATCATATTCGATAGCATAACCCGGACGAAACACTTTGGCTTTTTGAAAGCCTGGAACATGACGGATAGCTTCATATTGCACTTCTTCCGGAAGGGAAGTAGAAAATCCATTTACATAAACTTCCACAGTATTCCATCCTTCAGGTTCTACAAATATCTGATGGCGTTCTTTTTCTGCGAAACGATTTAGTTTATCTTCTATACTAGGACAATACCTGGGACCTGTTCCTTCAATTCTACCAGAGTACATGGGACTTCTATCAAATCCGGTCTTCAATATTTCATGAACTTTTGAATTTGTGTAGGTGATCCAGCAACTTCGTTGTTTAGTGGGATCTGGTTTTTGCGAGGGTAAGAAACTAAAACCTGTAATATGGGTATCACCTTTTTGTTCCTCCATTTGAGAGTAATCAAGACTTCTTCCATCTACTCGGGGGGGAGTACCTGTTTTTAGGCGGTTGCTTTCAAAGCCGAGTGTTACGAGTTGCTCGGTAATTCCTGTAGCGGCTTTTTCTGCAACACGACCACCACCAAACTTTTTTTCACCTACGTGGATTACGCCGTTAAGAAAGGTGCCGTTAGTAAGGATAACGGATTTAGCGGTTATTTCATGACCCATCCGGGTTATTACGCCAATACATTTTTGGTTTTTAACTAGAATGCCGGATACCATATCCTGATAGAAATCAAGGTTTGGTGTTTTTTCAAGCATTTGACGCCAGGTGGAAGAAAAGAGCATGCGATCGCTTTGTGCTCTGGGACTCCACATAGCAGGTCCTTTAGATTTATTTAGCATCCTAAACTGGATCATAGAAGCGTCGGTTACAATGGCTGAATATCCTCCGAGGGCATCTATTTCTCGAACTATTTGACCTTTTGCAATGCCACCCATTGCTGGGTTGCAACTCATTTGGGCAATATTCTGGAGGTTCATGGTGATTAAGAGTACAGAACTTCCCATATTGGCTGCTGCTGCTGCTGCTTCACTACCCGCATGACCTGCACCGACAACTATTACATCGTAATTTGGAAACATTTTACAAAATTACGGTTTTCGGAAACCTTCCGAATTAGTAGAATAGAATTTTATATTTTTTCTGCGCTGGAGATATTTTCCCTGGTTTATATTATTGAATTAATGAAATTTAAGAAAGCTGTTAAACAGATTCATGAATGGACGATAAGAATGAATTTCTTTTTAATTGATTTATGGTAATTGCGTTCCACGTGAAACATTTAGAAAATGAAGATGGCTGATTATATATTAGGGATAATCAGTTATTCCGTGCATAGGAAATCCTGTACAAGGGTGTAAGAGGTATTGTATTGATTCGGGAGGAATGATACACCGATATAAAGATTTGAAGGGTCAAGTATATTTTTTCGATGAGCTAAACTTGGTACTCCGGTATCAATGAGTAATAACAGAAGGGAAACCAAAGCATTGTTCTTTCCCTGGTATAAATTTTCTGCAACGCAGGGCTGGATGCCGAATTGTTGAGTGCGTTGAGCGAATGTAAGGCCATCAGATGAAGCGTGAGAGAGTTGCCGGTGGTATTGAGTTAAGTCTTTGGCGTGATACCTGGAGAGCTTTAGGAGAAGAGCTGATAATTTCAGGGGAGGCAGGCTTAGTTGTCGGGATAATGTTTGAGATAAAGAATGCGAATAACTGCTTTTAATGACGGGAAACTGTTTGAGGAAAGGTGCGAGAACCTGAGAATTGAATAGACTTGGTTTTAGTCGTACGAAATTGGTCCAGTATATAACCTCTCTTTCCGTGTGAGAAAGCCAGGTTGAATTTGAATCATTGATAATTGGCAGTAGAATAGAAGAGTCTATTTGTATGTTTGGAATAAAAGGTTCACTTGAAAGAACAACAGCGCCTTGTGAAAAGATAGATATTTTAAAGGAACAAACAATAAAAAGGAGGACCATACGTTTCACGTGGAACAAATTTATTTCGTGCCGAAGTATTTTTGTAGTAAAAAGTTTTCTTGTTTTCTCATTCCCTGTTCCTGCGCCTTACTCTTGTCCTTATAACCACAGAGATGAAGAATTCCATGAAAGATTACCCGGTGGAGTTCCTCTTTTATACTTCTTTGTAATTTTAGTGCATTCTCTTTCACTCGTTCAACACTGATATATATCTCCCCTTCAATTTCTTCAGTTTCGCTTAAATTGAAGGTAATAATATCCGTAAGATAATCATGATGTAGAAACTGTTGATTAATTTTTAGAAGTTCCTGATCACTACAAAAAATAAAGTGCAGCGTATTAAATTTTTTATTTTTATTTTTAAAGACCCAACTGATAAACGACTTGAGTTGGCTTCTTTGTCTTAAGGTCACTTGTTTGTATGGAAAGAAGAACAGGATTGGGGACATAAGTTTTTCCTTTTCCGAAAATCGTAAATTATGCTGCAAAACTACCAATAGATTTGTTGTCTTCTAAGAAAAATAGAATAATCAGGCATAATTCAATATAAAAGATTGTTGATGAAAAAACTGTCCGAAATAAAACCCGGTATCAGAGTAGTAATACAGGAAGTTGAAAACGATGAATTGTTGTTGAAATTAATGGAGATGGGATTTATTCCGGGAGAGGTGATATCGGTTGAACAAATAGCCCCCCTGGGCGATCCTATTTCTGTTTCTGTTGCCGGCTACAGTCTTAGTCTACGCCTGAATGAAGCCAAGAATATTTTGGTGGAGGAAGTGATAGTAAAAACAGTCTGACAAATAGAATTATGCAGATTGGTTTGTATTTTGGCTCTTTTAATCCCATTCATCACGGACATCTGATTATAGCCAATTATATAGCCAATTATAGCGAACTTAATCAGGTATGGTTTATTATATCTCCTCAAAATCCGTTCAAAATAAATCAAACCCTTTTAAATGAATACCAACGACTTCATTTGGCACGCCTTGCCATAGAAGGTGAAACTTTTCTTCGGGCTTCGGATATTGAGTTTTATTTGCCCAAACCGTCTTATACTATCAATACCCTCACCTATTTGGAGGAAAAGTATCCGGAACATCAATTTTCTATAATTCTGGGCAGCGACAGTTTTCAGAATATGGAAAGATGGAAGAATGGAGAAATCCTGATGAAGCGTTATCCCATTTATGTATATAAAAGACCTGGATTTGAAATTGAAGAGAAGCAAAATTCAAATATCAAGATAATGGATGCCCCGTTATTGCAAATCTCTGCCAGCCAGATCAGAAATATGATAAAAGACCAGAAATCTATACGGTATCTGGTTCCGGATATAGTGAAAGAAGAAATTGAAAAAAACGGATACTATCGTTAATCATCTCGTGTATACAGAAACTAAAATATCCAGCCTAAAAACAAACAACTAAGTGCAATAACCGGAGCCGGTAATTTCGTAAATGTCAGTAACAAAAAAGTACCGATAATTACGCCAATATTTAAAAAACTGGTGGAAACTTCCTCATTCAGTTCAAAAAATGAAATGTCTTTCATCAAAAAGAAAGCCGAAGCAGCCATAATACCTACAATAGCAGCGTTGATTCCTTTCAGAGACCGGTAAATAGCCGGATATTTTTTAAGATTATTCCATACGGGGAAAAAAAACAAAACCAGTAAGGTACTTGGTAAAAAAATGCCAAAAGCGCCGATAGCACAGCCGATGGCCTGCATTGTTTTTCCTTCCGATTTTAAAGCCTCACCACCAACAAAGGCAGAAAAGGAAAACGTAGGTCCAGGTATAGCTTTTAACATACCTGCACCCGTTAAAAATTCGTTTTGATCAATAGAAATCACATTTTTATTACTTAACTGAATTCTTTCTGTCATGGGGCGCACAACGTATTGTTCATACATCATTGGCATCAGAACGTCACCTCCGCCAAAAACCATTCCACCAAAACGATAGGTATTCTCAAAAAGATTAAAAGCCTTTCGTTGTTGCCAGTCATGCTTTCTCGAAAGTTCACTAAAGACCCCCGCAACAACAAATATTAAAAAAAATATTACTATGTTTCCCCATTTAATCGGTCTGGGTTCAACAGAAGAAGTTTTAGAAATTTTCTCTGTAAAATTAGTAATCAAGCCGCCAATTAAAATAACTGCAGGAAAGATAAAAGGAGAAGTAAAGAGAAAATAAGTCGCAATCATTGCTCCTGTCATAATTTCTCTGGCTCTACGGTTATTGGCTACCAGCGTATAAGCTCTGAAGGCAGCAAAGGCTAAAAATCCCACTGCCATAGGTTTTATGAACTTAAACAAGTCATTCTGAACCAAAGATTCACCTATTATACCAAGTGCAAACGATAGGCCGCTCATGAGCAGACAGGCAGGCAGGATCCAGATCAACAGGGTTAAAATTGCCAATGGTAACCGGCCCCTCTTGTATCCGATTAAAGTGATAATCTGGGTAGAAGAAGCTCCGGGCAGCATCTGACAGAAGGCATTATACTCCAGCAATTCTTCTTCTGTAATATCCCTGCGTTTGGCCACAAAAGTCTTCATCATCATTCCAAAATGACCCTGTGCACCGCCAAATGCAGTAATACTGTATAGAAAAACAGACTTTAAAAAGGAAATATGTCTTAATAGTTTTAGAAACATTTTTTAAAATATAAACTGCCGGCTTTCAAAAGAATGTTTTAATTTTCTGGAATTACAGAATGGAAAAGGCAAATTTTTCAATGAAATTAGTACCAATTTTTTAAATATGAAGACAATAATAGTTCCCACTGATTTTTCTCCTGTGGCTATAAATGCCATGAATTATGCTGTAAATCTGGCTTCGGCTATCAATGCTTCCATCCATTTATTGCATGTATTTCAGATTCCGGTATCCTACGATAATACCGATATTCCTTTGCCCCTGATTGATATTCAGGAATTAGAAAAAATTCATCAGGAGAGGATTAATGAATTAAAAGAGCAAGTGGACAGAAATATGGCAGGAAAGATAAGGGTGGAGGCAATAGTAAAACCAGGAGATTTTATAGATGGTTTACAGGAACTATCCCGTTCCCTTCAACCCTTTGCTGTGGTTATGGGTACAAAGGGCGCAGGTTTTGTAGAACGATTATTAGTGGGTAGTTCAACACTTGCAGCAATCCGCCATTTGTCCGTACCGGTTTTAGTGATTCCTCCCGGCGCTTCTTTTCATGGCATACAACGCATAGGTTTTGCCTGTGATTTTAAAAAAGTGGCAGAACGTACTCCCGTAGCGCCTATAAGGGAATGGGTAAATACATTTAATGCCGAATTTCATATTTTAAACGTTGATGAAAAAGATAAAAATGTAAGAGATACTGCAGGAGAATCAGTGGTACTCCATGCTCTGCTGGACGACCTAAAACCACGGTATGCTTTTATTGACAATCCGGAAGTCGAGAAAGGAATCAATATCTTTGCAGAAGAAAAGGATCTGGATCTTTTGATAGTTATTCCCAGAAAGCACCGTTTACTGGAAGCCTTGTTTCAAAAAAGCCATACCAAAAATCTGGCTTTTCATTCTCATATTCCCATCCTGTCAATCCAGGAAGAGGAATAAATCTTTAGGAATATAGTAAACGGAAGCTTTTATTAATCTTTCCTCACTATGGCAGCAGTTCCATACTTTTCATCCAGAATAGACATCTGCCGAACCATTCATCAAAAGGAGGCGACTTTAAAAAACCATGCTCACCCTTTGGATAAATAAACAAACCAGAGGAGACGCCTTGTTGCTGCAAAGCAGTATAAAATAGCACACTATTACTTACCGGCACTACGGAATCATCGCTGCCATGAATTAAGAATGCCGGAGGCGTATCTCTGCCTGCATGGAGTTCATTAGAATAAAGAAGAACCTGCTCGGACGATGGGTTTGTTCCCAGGAGATTTTTTCTGGTTCCACCATGACCTATTCGATCACTGAAACTGATTACGGGATAGATCAAAAGCATGAAATCGGGCCGCAGGCTTAACCCTTGTTGGTTACTTATTAAGGCCTCATGAAAATGCGTTCCTGCTGTTGAAGCCAGGTGTCCGCCTGCTGAAAACCCCATTATGCCAATTTTTTGCGGGTTAATATGCCATTCTGCGGATCTATCCCGGACAAGTTGGATAGCTTTTTGTGCATCCTGCAAAGGACCGATGGACTTATCCTTAATAAATTTATCATCGGGTAAACGGTATTTTAATACAAAAGCCGCAATGCCTCTCTCATTGAATTTGCGAGCCACATCGCTACCTTCACGTTTGCTTACCTGTACGCCATATCCGCCGCCGGGACAAATAATAACAGCTGTGCCGTTGGCCTTTTCCACAGGGGGTAAAAAAACAGTAAGCGAAGGAACAGAAACCTTATATATAAGTATTTCCCCATCACTGGCTACTTTCTTGAATTCCTCATCGGACGCTCCAGTTGCATTGGGAATATCACCGGTATATAATGGAATTTCCGTTTGACCCAAACACCAGTATCCGCGCAGGCCTAAAACCAGGAGAAACCCCAAAAACAATAATTTATTAATCATATGTTTTTAATATAATTAAAGATAATTGTGTTTGATGTTTTAGCAAATAATTAATTTGTAACCCGTTTAATATGGAACGACAACTGCAAATCACTTCAGACGGTTCTCATACTGTATATCATCCTCAATATAAGACTACGTATCACTCTATCCATGGTGCCATACAGGAAAGCAGAACTGTATTCATTGAAAATGGTTTACATTATGTACTGAGAGAACACCCGGATATTTCAGAAATTAATATCCTGGAAACGGGATGGGGTACGGGTTTGAACACCTTGCTCACATATCTCGACACAGAAAAAACGAATCTTAAGATTTGTTATAAAGCGCTTGAACCCTTTCCTCTCGATAGAAAACAATGGACAAGACTAAACTATTGCGAAGTATTGCAGCGATTAGACTTGCAGCAGATTTTTGATAAGATGCATGCAGCAGATTGGAATACTGCCATCTTCCTCTCATCACAGTTTAGCTTATATAAGCAGGATATAAGAATCGGGAATTTCCAGTCTCATAAACCCTTTCATCTGTTGTATTTTGATGCCTTTGCACCCCCTCATCAACCCGAATTATGGACGGCTGAAATATTTAAAATACTGTACGACCTAATGACTCCTGATGGAGTATTGGTAACCTATTGCAGCAAAGGTATTGTACGGCGTACACTAGAGGCGGTTGGATTCTGTGTGCAGAAACTCCCGGGACCGCCACATAAACGCGAAATGATCAGAGCCGGTAAATCCAGATAGGTTACAATCAAGATTTAATGTTCGGCTGAGAAGTAAAAAACTAACCAGGGTGGACTAAAAGCAATACACTCATGGTACTTTATTAGCAGTCATCTGCTTACTATATAGGCAAATTTAATTTGCTGTTAAATTCAAATTTCCATTGTTATCCGGAATTATTCGTTCTTTAAAATTCCGCATTGCCGGGAGTCCTCGGAAATGCAATAGCATCGCGGATATTGCTCATTCCGGTGACAAACTGCACCATACGTTCAAAACCCAGTCCAAAGCCTGCATGTGGCACCGTACCGAAACGACGGGTATCTAAGTACCACCACAGATCCTTTGAAGGAATATCCAAGGCCTCCATTCTGTTCATCAATTTATCCAGGCGTTCCTCGCGTTGGGAGCCTCCTACAATTTCTCCTATGCCCGGAGCCAGAATGTCCATCGCAGCAACCGTTTTACCATCATCATTCTGACGCATATAAAAGGCTTTGATTTCAAGCGGATAATCAGTAACAATAACGGGTTTCTTAAAATGTTTTTCCACCAAATATCTTTCATGTTCACTCTGCATATCAATACCCCATTTAACGTCGAATTTAAATTTCTTCTTTTTGTAAGGGGCAGATTCCAATAAAATGTCAATCGCCTCGGTATAGGTAATACGTTCGAAGTTGTTTTTCAAAACAAAATTCAGCTTTTCAAGAAGTCCCATTTCGCTCCGTTTATCCTGCGGAAGTTGTTTTTCCTCATCCGCCAGCCGTTGTGCAAGAAATGCCATGTCCTCCGCATTATGGCGGAGAGTATGATCTATAATGTATTTAATAAACTCTTCTGCCAGATTCATATTATCTTCTAAATCGCAAAACGCCATTTCTGGCTCAATCATCCAAAACTCGGCTAAATGCCGCGGGGTATTAGAGTTTTCCGCCCTGAAGGTCGGGCCAAAGGTGTATATTTCACCCAGGGCCGTAGCGCCTAATTCCCCTTCCAATTGTCCGCTGACAGTAAGATTGGTAGCCCGGCCAAAAAAATCTTCTTTAAAATCTACCGAACCGTTTTCTGTACGTGGCGGATGATCTGCAGGAAGAGTAGTTACCCTGAACATTTCACCGGCGCCTTCTGCATCGCTCGCGGTAATTACAGGGGTATGCAGGTATACAAAACCCTTGTTGTTAAAAAATTGATGGATGGCAAAAGCAAGACTGTGTCTAACCCGAAATACCGCGCCAAAAGTGTTGGTACGAAATCGCAGATGGGCAATTTCGCGCAAAAATTCGAGGGAATGCTTTTTGGGCTGAAGCGGATACTTCTCGGCATCGCTGTCACCCAGAATTTCAATTGTTTCGGCAA
This sequence comes from uncultured Terrimonas sp., assembly GCA_964518685.1. Classification (GTDB taxonomy): domain Bacteria; phylum Bacteroidota; class Bacteroidia; order Chitinophagales; family Chitinophagaceae; genus Agriterribacter. The sequence continues at coordinate 7,481 of CAZFGP010000021.1, read as the reverse complement.
TCAATTCCATCTTTTGCCCTTTTCCGGGTGAAGGAATAATTTTCCCTGTTACTTTTACAGAAGCAGAAATCGTGAGGCGTTTTAATAAGGTTTCTTCAAATTTGCCGAGTGTTGCTACCACCTGCAGATTGCTATTGGTAGATCCGTCGTTCAGAGCAAGGAACTGATTATTTCTAAAACTACGCACCCAACCCATTACCGTAACCTGCCGATGGTCGGGCTCTTCTGCCAGCAATTGTTTGATTTTGCTTCTTTTATTAAACATATTGTTATAATTTATTCGAATTCTGCTGAATTTTGAACTTTGAATAGAAAGGGCACAAAGATAAGGGAGGAAAAAATTTTTAGATTCCGGAAATTTAATGTATTATTGCGCCGGAATTGCGCTGATCAGTTCTAAACCAAGCTCCGGGATTTTGTCAGTTTTAGCTTTTCCTAACTATTTTCATTCAATCAAAAATTCATTTCTACATTTCTCTTTCAAATTATCAGGTGTTTTTGATAAGAGGTTAAACCGTTAAGTCTTTTGTATGTACGACATTCTGCAACTGAATGATATGCTCGTTCCCGAACTGCTTGATATTGCTGAACAATTGAGCATAGCCAACGCTAAAAAATTAGACAAGCAGGAACTTATTTATAAAATTTTAGATAAACAGGCCATTGAAAACAGCGCTACTGCTAAAGGTACCGAGACTAAAGGTAAGCGGGGGAGGGTTGTTAAAACCACTACTTCCAATACCACAGAGGAAGCTATTGTGGAGTCAGAACCGGAGAAACCGGTGAGAAAAAAGAAAGCAGTGGCGGCAGAAACCGAAAAAAAACCGGACCGGAAAGTTGTTAAAAGAGCAAAACCAGAACCGGAAGAAGCTGTTGCTGCAGAAGCGACCAATACTGAAAAGGAAACGATACAGCAGCCGCCGTTATCTATAGAAGAAGCTGTTGCTGCAATAGTAGATGAGGATCAGGTGGCTGAAGAACCTCAGCAGGCAGAGGAGCAACAAACAGAACGCAAACATTACCCCAGTCGCCGCGAACAAAATTTCAATATCGAATTTGACGGAGTAATCTTAAGCGAGGGTGTTTTGGAAATGATGCCCGATGGATATGGCTTCTTAAGAAGCAGTGATTACAATTATTTGTCTTCTCCGGATGATATCTATGTTTCCCCTTCTCAGATTAAACTATTTGGATTAAAAACCGGAGATACGGTTTGTGGTTCTGTACGACCTCCAAAAGAAGGAGAAAAATATTTTGCTTTGCTCAAGGTGGAATCCATCAATGCAAAATCGCCTGAGGAGGTTAGGGATAGGGTACCCTTTGATTATCTGACGCCATTATTTCCGTTTGAAAAGCTTAATCTTTTTACACAGCCTTCTGCATTAAGCACCCGGATCATTGATATGTTTACCCCTATTGGCAAAGGTCAGAGAGGTTTAATTGTGGCGCAACCCAAAACCGGAAAAACGGTTTTATTAAAAGACATCGCTAATGCTATTGCAGAGAATCATCCTGAATGTTATATGATGATTGTATTGGTGGATGAAAGGCCGGAGGAGGTTACAGATATGGAGAGAAGTGTAAGAGCGGAGGTTATTGCGTCCACCTTTGATGAACCTGCCGAAAAGCATGTGAAAGTTTCTACTATTGCCCTTCAAAAAGCAAAACGCCTGGTGGAATGTGGTCATGATGTTGTGATTTTATTGGATTCTATTACCCGCTTAGCCAGAGCACACAATACAGTGTCCCCTGCATCAGGTAAGGTATTGTCGGGGGGAGTAGAAGCTAATGCGATGCAAAAACCAAAACAATTTTTTGGCGCAGCAAGAAAAATAGAAAATGGAGGCTCCTTAACTATTTTGGCAACAGCCCTGATAGATACTGGATCCAAGATGGACGAGGTGATTTTTGAAGAATTTAAGGGAACGGGTAATATGGAATTGCAGTTAGACAGGAGACTTGCTAACAGACGCATCTTCCCTGCCATTGACCTTGTGGCGTCCTCCACCCGTCGTGAAGATTTGTTGCTGGACAAAGATGTGTTGAAGAGAATGCATCTGTTGCGTAATTATCTCGCTGATATGAATGCCGAAGAGGCAATGAATGAACTACTCAAGAGGATGAGAGGAACAAAAGATAACTATGAGTTTTTAGCAAGTATGAATAGTTAATGCTATACAGGCCCGGTCTCTGAAACCTTTCATCGGCAACTCAAAAATCCGGTGATCCGGCATTCCTGAAATGACCATTCAGTTTTATTCGTTCCTTTAAGCTTTCGGTTTTCTGTAACACGATTATGGTGCGTTTCAGATGGCGGTTCAGGTATTCCTGTCTGTGAATTTCTTCAGTAAGTTCAAGGAGTTCCTGCTCCTCCTCAATAGACAGACCGGCATGGTGGGCAATGTCATAAGCGGTTAGTTTTTCCTCAGGATGTTTAAATGTTTTGTTAATGTTTAATAGACCGTACATCGTTTTTAAACGAATTAACACTTTTGCCATGAGTTTGGAATTGCCCGTTTCTATGTTATCGGGATAGTTAACGATGGCTCCGTTATAAAGCTTTCCTGGTATAGTTTTTATAATTTCTAAGATCCGAAAAATTGAAGTTCCCTTTATCCGGATATCCATATCTCCATTATCGTATTCTTTCACCAATTCCAGTACTTTTACAAGGGTTCCCATTTCCCCAATACGATTTTTGACAATTGGCGGTATCCCGAAGGGTTTTGCATTGCTGAAGCACTCTTTAATCAATTGTTTATATCTGGCTTCAAAAATATGCAGGTTCACCTCCTCCCCAGGATATACTATCATTGTTAATGGAAATATGGGAATAAAATTTGTCATGGTTATTCAACTCTTCAAACAATTCCGGAAAGTTCTTTTTTAAGGCAGAATCCATTGCAGTTCACCCCACTGCCATTGTTGCATCTTTTTCTGATCCGTTTCAACAATCAAAAGGCCTTCCGGGCTTACTCCTTTTACCTGCCCTTCAAATATGATTTGTCTGGCACAGAACCTCGTCATTTGGTTCAATTTATACATTTTTCTTTGGTAGTCTTTTAAAATTACAGTTTTATTTCCGGCTTCCAGTTGCCGGAATCTTACATCCAGAAAAGAACAAAGCTCCCGGGCAAGCGAAACAACATCATATTGTTTGCCTGTGATCAGATTAAGTGAAATAGCCTTCAGCCCGATGCTAAAACTGTTTTGGTTTATGTTTAGGCCAATTCCCGCTACAGCATAAAGCCAGCTTCCAGCCCTAATAGTATTTTCTATAAGAATTCCTCCTGCCTTTTTGTCACTGAAAAATATATCATTGGGCCATTTAATGCTGACTTCCCCGCCAGCATATTTTTCAAAAAAATCAAGTGTTCCCAAAGCAATTGCAGCGTTCAGCAGGAAGAATTGAGCGGGTAAAAGGAAACTAGGTTCAATAACGATACTTAAAATGATATTTTCTCCGGGGTTGCTCTGCCAGTTTTTGCTTCTCTGCCCTTTACCTTTAGTCTGCTCCATTGCAAGCCAGGCATCACCATGTTTTGCCAAACGGGCATGTACTTGTGCCATGGCATAGTTGTTGGTACTTTCCACCGTAGTTAAAATGGTAAAACAACTGCCTAAGGATTGCATAAGAGAGTATTGAATTAATTACTATTTTTGAGCAAGTTATATTAATCATAAGACAAACAAGCAACGGGTAAACCGGGCTTTTTTATTATAATCAAATAAAACCCCGAAAAGGGATTAATCTAAAATTGATTTCTATTGGCAGAAATACAGGTGTTAACTGCCCGACCCAAACGTGCAGTCAGATTGACGAGGAACAGCAAGTTATTTAAAACCATCATCAGTGCCATCCGTCAGAAAAAAGGAGAAAATATAGTATCGCTTGATCTCCGTAAAATTCCTGAAGCTATTGCAGACTTTTTTATCGTTTGTGAAGCTTCAAGCAGTGTGCAGGTAAAGGCAATTGCTGAAGAGGTGGAAGAGGAGGTGAAGAAAAAGACTGCTGAGTTAGCGTACCGTCATGAAGGCTATCAGGCGTTACAATGGGTATTGATTGATTATGTTAACATTGTTGTACATGTTTTTCAGCCGGGAACCAGAAGATTTTATAAACTCGAAGAAATGTGGAGTGATGAAGGCCGTGTGTTACACGATGCATGATTTTCATTTGATAAGGAAAGGGAATAAAAAATAGGGTTTCAATACGGCATCATCTGGTTTCATTTAAATATATATTTTTAAGCAAAGAAGTGTATGGCACAAGATAAAAATCAAAATAGAATACCTGGGTTTGGTAAGCGGCCTGAAGGTAACGACAAGTCGCCCAGGAACGGCCCCAAATTCAGCATTTACTGGGTATATGGCATGGTTGCGATATTTCTGGTTGGATACCAATTATACAAAGGTGCAGCACCAACTGCCACCGTTATTTCCGATCTCCAGTTTCGTGATGAGATGTTGGTGAAAAATGATGTGGAAAAGCTGGAGCTGGTTCGAAATAAAGATCTCGTTCGGGTTTATATTAATAAGGACAGTTTAAGTAAAGCAGTTTATAAAGAATTATTAGGCGATCGCTGGTCTATTATTTCAAAAACAGAAGGGCCACAGTTTCAGTTTGAAATACCAGATGCAAAAACCTATACTGGCACCACCCTGGCTGAATTTTATAAGGAGCATCAGGCGGTAAAGGAAGTGCCGGTAAAGATTGTTTCAGATCCCGAATGGTTTGGTTCTTTGTTGAGCTACATTTTCCCCCTTCTCATGTTTGCTTTATTATTTATTCTTATGATGCGCAAGGTTGGCGGACCCGGCGGCGGTGGGGGTCCCGGTGGAATCTTCAGTATTGGTAAATCAAAAGCTACGCTGTTTGAAAAGGGTACCAGGGTAAGTATCACTTTTGCGGATGTTGCCGGATTGGAAGAAGCCAAGCAGGAAGTAATGGAAATAGTGGATTTTTTAAAAAACCCCAAGAAATACACCTCACTCGGAGGAAAAATCCCCAAAGGCGCCTTACTTGTGGGTTCTCCGGGAACGGGAAAAACGTTATTAGCTAAGGCTATGGCCGGAGAAGCACAGGTACCGTTTTTCAGTCTGAGCGGTTCAGATTTTGTGGAGATGTTTGTAGGCGTTGGCGCCAGCAGGGTGAGAGATCTGTTTAAACAGGCCCGGGAAAAAGCGCCCTGTGTGATTTTTATTGATGAAATAGATGCAATCGGAAGAGCCAGAGGGAAGAATGTGATGATGAGTAATGATGAAAGAGAGAATACCCTTAATCAATTGCTCGTAGAAATGGATGGTTTTGGAACGGATAGCGGCATTATTATTCTTGCGGCTACTAACCGGCCTGATGTTTTGGACAGTGCCTTATTGCGGCCGGGACGTTTTGACAGACAAATTACTATTGATAAGCCCGATGTAAAAGGACGGGAAGAAATATTTAATGTGCATCTTAAGCCCATTAAAAAATCGGCTAAGCTGGACGTACACAAGCTGGCCGAACAAACGCCGGGTTTTGCAGGCGCTGATATTGCCAATGTATGTAATGAGGCCGCTTTAATTGCTGCCAGAAAAGGCAAAACAGAAGTGGAGATGAACGACTTCCAGGATGCAATTGACAGGGTCATTGGTGGCTTGGAAAAGAAAAATAAGATCATATCTCCCGATGAAAAGGAAATTATTGCCTATCATGAGGCGGGACATGCTATATGTGGCTGGTTTTTGGAACACGCCTATCCATTGTTAAAAGTAACCATAGTTCCGCGGGGAACGGCAGCGCTTGGCTATGCGCAGTACACTCCTAAGGAACAATATCTTTATAACACGGATCAACTGAAGGACCAGATAGCTATGACCCTTGGAGGGAGAGCCAGCGAAGAGATTTTCTTCGGTAAAATTTCAACCGGAGCCAGCAACGATCTTCAGCAGGTTACCAAAATTGCGTATTCCATGATTACGATGTATGGAATGAATGATAAGTTAGGCAATATCAGCTACTACGATCCGCAGCAGGAAAATTATTTTACCAAGCCTTTTAGTGAGGAAACCGGAAGAATTATTGATGAAGAGGTGAGGAAACTGATAGATGGTGAGTATAAAAGAACAGTGGCCCTACTCCGCGAAAAAAGACAGCAGGTTGAAATTCTTGCCAAAGAGCTCCTAACGCGCGAAGTACTCTTTCAGAGCGATCTTGAACAACTGATTGGGAAACGACCCTTTGAGGAAAAAAAGCCAGCTGATGTGGTACATGATCTGCATCCTCATCAGGATAAAGAAGACGCATTCAATAATGGAACAGAAGGAGGAATTAGTGCAGGAGTTCCCCCAACAGAAATCTTGCCCAACCCTTAAGCAAAGGGAACGTTATCGCTAATAACAGAAAAAGATATAAGCCTCAAGGCACTGAAACGCTCAGTGCCTTTTTTGTGGAAAGTTGTGGCAATTCGAATTATCTTGCAGGAATGGAAATTCTTCCCGGAAAAAATATTTACTTTCTTTCTGATTTTCATTTAGGCGTACCGGATCACAAGTCAAGCCTGGAACGGGAAAGACGTATTGTTAATTTCCTGACTGAGGTTCGGGATAGCGCAGCTGCCGTTTTTATTGTAGGAGATCTTTTTGATTTTTGGTATGAGTATAAAAAAGTTGTACCACGGGGCTTTGTTCGTATTCTGGGAAAGATGGCCGAGTTGACTGATAATGGTATACCGGTTCAATTTTTTGTAGGCAATCATGATATGTGGATGAACAATTATTTTGAAACGGAGCTGAATATTCCGGTATATTATGAACCACGGGAGTTTGAATTTAATGGGAAGACATTTTTAATAGGTCATGGAGATGGTTTAGGTCCCGGTGACAGAGGATATAAGCTGTTGAAAAAAATATTCAGAAATAAAGTCTGCCAGGGATTGTTTGGAATATTACCTCCCTATATTGGAATGGGAATAGCCCATTGGTCGAGTAAAAGCAGCAGAGCTGCTACCGGAACGGATGATGCACAGTTTCTGGGGGAAGAAAGAGAATGGCTGATCAGCTATTGTAAAGAGGTTTTGAAACAAAAGCATTATGATTATTTTATTTTTGGACATCGTCATCTTCCTATAGATTTTTTATTGCATAAAAGAAGCAGGTATATTAATTTAGGAGACTGGATCCGATATTACAGTTATGCGGTTTTTGATGGAAAAGAAGTAGAACTGAAATATTATCAATGCTGAAGCACTTCGTTTTAACCATATTATTCCCGTGCTATATTTTGTGTGGCTATACGCAGGAGGATGCCGGTTTGCAGAAAACTTCAGTAACCTCATTTTCTCCATCTGTTAGTATATATACCGGAAAAGCAAAACAATTTACGGCTGACAATCTTGGGAATATCTATGTGCTCAATTCAACCGGTTTGTTAATAAAGTACAACAATAGTGGAGACTCTCTTTGTGTTTTCAACGATGTGCGTCGCTACGGAACAATAT
>CAZFGP010000020.1:0-37312 GCA_964518685.1 uncultured Terrimonas sp. | reverse complement strand
TGCGTAAAATAGCAATAAATGGAGTGATACCAACACCTCCGGCAATAAAGGTTCCTTCATCCTGGTAATGATAGGCCCCGAATGAATCGTGAATGATTAACGGGTCGCCGGGTTTAAGCTGGTCTAATTTATTGGTAAAGCCTTTATGATTTCGGTATATTTTTATGGTGAATTCCAGATAATCCCACTCATTCAGTCCGGTAAAAGTAAAGGCGTGTCTGTTACCCAGCCAGCCGGGTTGATTAATGACCATATCTGTAGCCTCTCCCGGAGTAAAGCGGTACCCTTCAGGTTTCGTTACCCTAAAACGTTTTACATCGTGTGTGAGATACTCTGTTTCAAGAACCTTAATATGATTTTCGTCCTTCCATGAACCATTCATTATACTAAGGTAGCTTTAATAGCCTGATTATTGAGAAGAAATCGAAAACAGGTTAGGAGTTTACAAAAGAAAATTTGGGGTAGATATAATGACACAACCCCAAAAGCCTGTCAAAATCTGTTGCTTGCAGCATAGGGTTGGTCACACTTAGAAACAGCCAGCCATCCTGGCTATTTTATACCTCTGCCATATCGGGGATTTCTGCTACCTGATAGGCGCCTACGTCTAATTTCTTTTTGGTTTCTGAAAAAGCATGAAGGGTTTGCTCAATATCTTCCAGGGTATGCGTAGCTGTTGGTATCAGGCGATAAATGATTTCTCCTTTGGGAATAACCGGATAAACCACTATTGAACAGAATATACCATAATTTTCCCGGAGATCCATAACCATAGCCGTTGCTTCTTCTACGCCTCCTTTCATATATACCGGTGTTACAACAGAATTGGTATGTCCAATATCAAACCCTCTGTCTTTTAAGCCCTGTTGCAGCGCGAGTGCATTTCTCCAGAGCCGGTCTTTATATTCAGGATGCGAACGCAGCAACTCCAGGCGTTTCAGATTCCCAATAACCAGGGGCATGGGCAGACTTTTAGCGAAAATCTGGCTGCGTATATTGTACCTGATAAAATCTATTATAGGCTTATCGCCGGCAACAAAAGCGCCAATAGAAGCCATAGACTTTGCAAAAGTTGAAAAGTATACATCTATTTTATCCTGTATTCCCTGCTCTTCTCCGGCTCCCGCACCTGTTTTTCCTAAGGTTCCAAAACCGTGTGCATCGTCAACGAGTAAGCGAAATTCGTATTTTTCTTTAAGGGAGATGATTTCCTTTAGTTTCCCCTGATCACCGGCCATACCAAAAACACCTTCTGAAATAACCAGAATACCACCTCCGGCGTTTTGTTTTACGATCAGCGCCTCTGCCCGTTGCAATTGTTTTTCAAGGTCAGCTATATCATTGTGTTTAAACACGAAACGCTGGCCGGCATGCAATCTAACTCCATCCACAATGCAGGCGTGACTTTCCGCATCGTATACAATCACATCGTGACGACCACACAATACATCAATAATACTTACCATGCCCTGATAACCATAGTTCAGTAAAACAGAGTCCTCCTTTTTTTCAAAAGCAGCCAGTTCTGCTTCTAATTGTTCGTGGTAGTTGGTGTTGCCGCTCATCATCCGGGCTCCCATAGGAAGGGCAAGACCGTATTGAGCCGATGCTTCGGCATCTGTTTTCCGTACTTCGGGGTGATTAGCCAGCCCCAGGTAATTATTCAAACTCCAAACCACCATTTCTTTACCGCGAAATTCCATTCTGCTTGAAATTTCTCCTTCTAACTTGGGAAAGGTGAAATATCCATGAGCGCGGGCACGGTGCTGGCCTAAAGGCCCGTAATTTTTGATCAGCTTTTCAAAAATATCAGCCATAATAAGAAGTAATTAAAAAACAGTGTAAAATGGATAGTTCTCATGGGTTATACTTATAGAGCATCGTTGGTAAGATGGCGTAAAGGTACGGATTTTTGAATATGCTCAAAATTGAGGAAATGTAAAATCGTTGTTTTGTTTTTGCCCTATTCGCCTGATGCAACATGAAATAATGCATCAGCAATACCGGTATTGTTTTCTTAAAATATCCGGTACTGCTGACATCATCCCCTGTCAAAGCAAGGAAATTACTTTTTTAATTTTGCCTTTAGGTTTGTATTCAGTGCCTCCAGAAAATCTTCTGTATTCAGGTAATGTTCACCCAATTTTACATTGTTTCCGTGGATGCAGATAGCCAGGTCTTTGGTCATTTTACCACTTTCCACCGTTTCAATGCATACCGCTTCAAGGGCATGACTGAAATCAATAAGCGCCTGGTTATTATCCAATTTTCCACGAAATGCCAAACCTCGGGTCCATGCAAAAATGGAGGCTATGGGATTGGTTGATGTAGATTTCCCTGACTGGTGAGCACGGTAGTGACGGGTAACAGTGCCATGAGCTGCTTCTGCCTCCAGTGTTTTCCCATCAGGGGTAACCAAAACAGAGGTCATTAATCCTAAAGAACCAAAACCCTGCGCAATAGAGTCACTCTGCACATCGCCATCGTAGTTTTTGCAGGCCCATACAAAATTCCCATTCCATTTCAGTGCGCTGGCTACCATGTCGTCAATCAAACGATGCTCGTAAGTAATACCAGCAGATTCAAACTGCGTTTTGAATTCCTGATCAAAAATATCTTGAAAAATATCCTTGAATCTTCCGTCGTATTTTTTAAGGATAGTATTTTTGGTGGAAAGATATAAGGGCCAATTTTTGCTAAGCGCCATATTGAAACAACTTCTGGCAAAGCCTTTGATACTCTCATCCGTATTATACATACTCAGCGCTACCCCTCCGCCTTTAAAATCAAATACCTCAAAAGTTTGCGGCGCACTGCCGTCTTCCGGCGTAAAGGTCATGGTAAGTTTACCTTTCCCTTTGATAACGGTATCCGTAGCACGGTATTGATCGCCAAAAGCATGGCGTCCTACAATGATAGGAGCCGTCCAGTTGGTTACCAGTCTGGGTACATTATTAATTACAATAGGCTCACGAAAAACGGTTCCGTCCAGAATATTTCTAATGGTACCGTTGGGGCTTTTCCACATGTGTTTTAGGTTGAACTCTTTCACTCTTGCTTCATCGGGGGTAATGGTAGCACATTTAATACCTACGCCATATTTTTTTATCGCATGAGCTGCGTCTATCGTTACCTGGTCATCAGTCTGATCGCGGTGTTCTATCCCCAAATCATAATATTTGATATCAATGTCGAGATAAGGCAGAATCAGCTTGTCTTTAATGAATTTCCAGATGATCCTTGTCATTTCATCCCCATCCAGTTCAACGACAGGATTAGCCACTTTGATTTTTTCAGCCATGCCAGTTATTTTAAGGTTTTAGTAAAATAATTGCCGGCAAATGTACGCCTTAGTTGCCGGAATCGCGGTAGATTGTTTGAAATTTGAGATTTAAAATTTAAGGTAGGACGGATACGGGTACTCCCTCCGTTAGGTACCGACGAAAGCCGGTCGGCACGAGTTGGCGTTAAACTGGTTGGTTGAGGTATTACCGCAGTCTGCTCCCTTTGACAGGCCCAGGGTGGCACCTCCCGCTTTGATTCATCAGCCCGCCCGGACGGGGATAACACATTTTCAGATTCTCCCCCGTATCTTGCACACGTGATCATTACCACGGCAATATACCTGATCAGTAGTCCCAACTATCAAAGTTGTCCTCCTGCAGACCGACCGGAGTATGCTTTTATTGGCAGAAGCAATGTGGGCAAATCTTCCCTAATCAATATGCTTTGTAACAAACAAAACCTGGCTAAAACTTCAGCAACTCCGGGAAAGACACAAATGATCAATCATTTTTCTATTGAAAGTATAGCAGAAGATAAAAGTAAAACAAGTTGGTATATTGTAGATTTACCCGGATATGGTTTTGCAAAAGTATCCCGTCAGCAGCGTTCGCAATGGGAAAAGATGACGGAGCAATACCTGAAAAAAAGAGAAAACCTGGTCAATGTTTTTGTGTTGGTGGATAGCCGGCATGGTCCCCAGAAAGCCGACCTCGATTTCATCAATCAATTGGGGGAATGGCAGGTGCCGTTTTGTATAGTGTTTACCAAATCTGATAAATCATCCCAGGCTGACGTAAGTAAGAATATAAAGTCTTTTCAAAATGCACTCCAAAGAACATGGCAATCGCTACCAGTGCATTTTATAACCAGTACAGTGAAACAAACTGGCCGGGATAAAATACTTAAGGCAATAGAACAATGGAATCTGGGATTTAAAGACCAGTGCTAAACAGGTTTGCTCATCTTAGTTTACCATCTTATTGGCACAGCAACTACTGGCAAATGCTTCTGGTTTAGCTTTGAAGGCAAAGCCCATCCCCAAAATATAGCCCATAGCTTCACGCAAAGCTTCATTGCTCTTGAAATTAGGATTGGTATTGATGTCGGCATGAACCTCCATATCAACATCAAATTCAGTAAATAAATCGCATAATTCATAAGCGATCTCAATGCTTTTTGCCACTTCCACCAACATTCTTTCCTTTATAGAATATTGTTTGGCGGTTTTTTCATTGTGAATAAACATGAATCCTCCCCGGCCTTCGCGAAGGAATACAATAACAGTAGCAAATTCAGTTTCCGAACTTTTTACCTGTGAATCCGTGCCAATGCACACTTTCAGGCGATACCCCATTTCTGTTTCACGGATTATTGCTTGTTTTACCTCTTCTTTAATAGCGAGGTGGATCCGTTCTCCGTTAAATCTTCTCCATAACATACGACTATCGGTTTTCCGAATGTACGTTTTTTTTGATATCGGAAAGTAATCGGGGCATTATTTTATTTAATTCAAGAATCAGGTTTGTCCATCATCCTTTTATTTCATAAGAGGAGTTAACTGCCATGCCGGATAGGCTTCTAATATTGCCCTGTACTGAGCAAAACCAGGGTACAGGCATCCATCGTCCGGATTTTGTTTTTGGCCGCCAACTGTTGCAATTCCTTATTTTCTGCGCCGGGATTAAAAATAATCCGTTTAGGATGAAGCGATAAAATGTATTGATAATATTCTTTCTGATGGTCGGCATTGAGGTAAAGGGTTACCGTGTGCACATTGGAGTAGGGTCTTTTCTCTGTATCAATAACAACACCGTTTACTGTTGCTTTTCTTTTTCCAATCGCTACCACTTCATGCCCGGTATTATGAAGACGATGGAGGGCCAGAAAGCTATATCGTTCAGGATTAGCTGAAGCTCCCAGAATCAGTGTCTTTTTATTTTCTGTTTCCGACATGACTTTTAGATTATGAGCAAAGGTAGGGGATTCGGATTCTCAGCTCTTTTTTGTGGGTCGGTATTTTCTACGGATATTGCACGCTGATTCAACCAGCTAAAGCATTACAGCAATGAAATATTTACCGCTAAATTCTGAAATCTTTATTCAAAACCGAAAAAGATTTATAGAACGTATGGAAAAAAATGCAATAGCCATTTTCAATAGTAATGACGAATTACCCTCCAATGGAGATGCATTATATTCCTTTAAACAAAACGCTGATTTATTTTGGCTTACCGGCATAGAACAGGAAGATTCCATGCTGATTCTGTTTCCAGATAATCAGGATAAGAAATTTAAGGAAGTACTGGTGTTGCTCCGTCCTGCTGAATTGAAGGAAAAATGGGATGGTCATCGGTTGAGAGTGGAGGAGGCAAAAGAAATTTCCGGAATTTCTACCGTCATCTGGCTCGACAGTTTGGATGGTTTATTGCAGCCCTGGATTCATCTTGCGGATATTATTTATCTCAACACCAATGAGAATGACCGAAAATCCAGCATGGTACCGGTACGGGATTACCGGTATGCCAGGGAAATGCGCTGCCGGTATCCCCTGCATGAATACCGTCGCAGCGCCAGAATTCTAAAAGAACTGAGAAGTGTTAAAACACCGCTGGAAGTGGAGGTCATGCAGAAAGCTATGGATATCACCGGAAAAACTTTTCGCAGGCTGTTATCATTTATAAAGCCCGGGGTGATGGAATATGAGATAGAGGCAGAGATAATGCATGAGTTCCTGCGCAGCAGGGCTACAGGTCCTGCTTATAGCTCTATCATCGCGAGTGGTAACAGAGCGCGGACCCTGCATTATGTAGCCAACAATAATGAGTGTAAAGATGGAGAATTGGTACTGATGGATTTTGGTGCAGAATATGGTGGTTATTGTGCTGATCTTACACGCACCGTTCCGGTAAATGGAAAATTTACAAAAAGACAAAAGGAAGTGTATGATGCCTGTTTGCATTTACATCGTTTTGCAGCGTCTGTTCTGAAGCCTGGAATCAGTATTACCGACTATACAGAAAAAGTGGGGGCCGAAGCCACTGAGCAGTTTTTTAAGATCGGATTATTATCCAAAACTGAAATAAAAAATGAAGACCCGGAAAACAGAGCCTACCGGAAATACCTGTATCACGGAATCTCTCATCATCTTGGAATAGATGTGCATGATGTAGGCACCAGAACGGAACCTCTACAGGAAGGAATGGTATTGACCGTGGAGCCGGGTATATATATTGAGGAAGAACAAATGGGCATTCGGATAGAAAATAATTTTTGGATAACCAAAGACGGGAACAGGGATTTAATGAAAAATATTCCTGTTACAACAGAAGAGATAGAAGCCCTGATGAAAAAATAAATCTATTACATTTATGATGATTCCCGATTTTAAAATCTATCATTCATGAAACATATCCCTAACCTTTTTACCCTCCTTAACCTTGTTTTTGGTTGTCTGGCTATTATTGTAATCCTGCAAAGTGGCATCAACCTGGTAAATACAGAAGATGGAGTGCAGATGATGAATATGCCGGAACAGATATTTTTGGGTTCCCTGTTTATTGGGTTAGCAGCTGTGGTTGATTTTTTGGATGGTTTCGTAGCGCGATTGTTGAAATCAGCCTCAGAAATGGGAAGGCAATTGGATTCACTGGCCGATGTAGTAAGTTTTGGTGTAGCGCCCGGATTAATCATTTATCAATTTTTACGATTGTCTGTAGCAGGGGAGGAAAATGGTTTGGATGCTTCTTTTCTGTGGTTGGTACCGGCTTTGTTATTGCCCTGTGCGGCAGCCTGGCGTTTGGCTAAGTTTAATGTAGACGAAACCCAGACGTATAATTTTAGAGGAGTACCCACTCCGGCGGTGGGTTTGTTGGTAGCTTCCTTCCCTTTGATTTTCTGGCACAGTTCAGCAGAAGTGGTTGCTGTCTTTTTCTTAAACAAATGGATATGGTATGTTGTCGTACTCCTCTTAAGCTATTTGATGGTATCCGGTATTCCTGTTATGAGCCTGAAGTTTAGGGACTATTCTTTTAAGAAAAATATATCAAAATGGGTTCTCTTGTTTATTTCGGTCTTGTTAGCTATTGGACTGAGGTGGATTGCTGTGCCCTTTATTTTTATAGTTTATATTCTGTTATCTTTGCCGCTCAAAAATAAAAAAGCATCCTTATGACCTACGCAGTTCATATTAATATTATGCCCCTGAAAGAATTGCTTGATCCTCAGGGAAAGGCTGTGCAGAGTGGGCTGAACAATCTTGGACTCAGGAATATCCATGACGTTCGTATTGGCAAACACATTGTTCTTCAAATTGAAGCAGATTCTGAAAAGCAGGCAAAGGAAGCGGCTGAAGAGGCTTCCCGGAAATTGTTGGCCAATCAGGTAATGGAATATTTTGAAATTACTGTTGTATCGGCAGGATAATGAATACCGGGATGCTATATCTTGTCCCGTCTCCAATAGGTAATCTGGGTGATTTTAGTTTCAGAGCAGTAGAAGTATTAAAGCAGGTGGATCTTATTCTTGCTGAAGATACCCGAACCTCCTCTATTCTGCTCAGGCATTATAATATTCAAAAGCCGGTTACACCTTACCATCAGCACAATGAACATAAAATTGTACTGCATTTGGTTAATCAGATTATAGAGGGAAAGAAAATGGCCGTTCTAACCGATGCGGGTACACCCGGAATATCGGATCCGGCATTCTTATTGGTGAGAGCTTGTGTGGAAAATAATATCCGGGTGGAATGTTTACCTGGCGCCACAGCTTTTGTTCCGGCATTGGTAAATAGTGGACTGCCTATTAACCGTTTCAGTTTTGAGGGATTCTTACCACTTAAGAAAGGCAGACAGACATTATTTAAAAAACTCGCAGAGGAAGAACGCACTATTGTATTTTACGAATCCCCCATGCGCCTGATAAAAACGCTGGAAGAATGTATCCTTTATTTTGGAGAGGAACGGCGGTGTTCGGTAAGCCGCGAATTGACTAAGATATTTGAAGAAAACATCAGGGGGAGTTTAAGGGAAGTAACCGATCACTTTAAAATGAAGGGTGTGAAAGGGGAAATTGTTGTAGTGATAGAGGGTAAATCTTAGTCTGTGATATCATAGTATAATATGTGCTTGAAGAAGCCTCCCTCATAATTCAATTGCCTGGTATAAGGAAAATGTGTTGTATTCAGAATAGTATCTGTTTTATTTCCTGAAGAGACCGTTAGTATGACTTTGCACCTCGGACTGCCATTGATAAAAATACAAGCCATATCGGTTAGATCAACGGTAGTGCCGGGTTTCACATTCACTTTAAAATGGAATAAATCTATCCAGGTTACATTTTGAGTACTATCCAGAAATCTCTTATATCCTTTTTTCAAATTGATGATCTGGTTAGCCATACGGATCTTGTTGGGTAGCGTTTTCATGTCTTGTGTATGAAGAAGATATACATCAATTAAGGCAGCAGAGCTACTTTTGTTTCTTATACAAGCCTGAAATTGCCATGAACAGGACTCTGCCAGTAAGAGGATTAATATTATCAAAATGATTCGGATGTTTTTCAGTAACCGCATTTTTAAGAAAGTTTTATTCCCTTTCAAAGCTGTTATATATTTAGTTATACGATATTGCGGAGCATTTGTAAAATTAATGTAATTATGAAGAAGATTTTAGTGATGACGTTCGTTTTAGTATTCGGTTTTGTATTTGTATCCCCTGCCCAGGTTAGGAAAATACCTGCAGCCGTAACGAATGCCTTTTCTGAAAAATATCAGGAAGCAAAAAATGTGGAATGGAAAGACCGGTTGAGTTGGTTTAGTGTTATTTTTGAAATGGATGAGGTGCAGTACGAGGCCAGATTCAATAAAAAAGGAGAATGGCAAAGCACAGAACAAGAAATACAAATGGATGACTTATCCGACAAGGTAAAGGATGGTTTTGAAAAAAGTAAATATTCAGATTGGGAGGTGAGAGGGGTATATCAGATTGAAGTTCCAGACGATAAGATGCAATTTAGAATACGGGTAGCAAAATCGGATATTCAACAGAAAAATCTTCTGTTTGGTGAAAATGGAAAATTATTGAAAGACAATCTCACGTTATAATTGTTGACTTTATAATCCTTCAAGATGAACAGGCTGATATTCCTGGCTTTTTTTTCATTTGCGTCGTTCATGACTGGTTTTACACAAGGTAATTACTGGCAGCAAAAAGTTAAGTATGTAATGGATGTGCAGATGGATGTACAGACGAACCGGCTTAATGGGAAACAAAAACTGGAATATTGGAATCATTCGCCAGACACCCTGCATAAGGTGTTTTATCATTTGTATTGGAATGCCTTTCAGCCCAACAGTATGATGGATATTCGCAGCCGTGAATTGGGTAAGATTGAATTTCATGGTTCGGGTAATCAACCTGTTAAAGATTGGGATAGTAGGGTAAGAGATCGTATTGAACACTTAAGCCCTGACGAGATTGGATACCAGAAGATACAGTCTCTTAAAATGAACGGCATACCTCAGCAATACAAAGTATATGAAACCATTCTGGAAGTGCAGTTAACCAAGCCTATTCTGCCCAAAACGAAAGTAGTTTTTGATCTGGATTTTGAGGCGCAGGTTCCTCTTCAGGTGCGAAGATCCGGGAGGGATAATCCAAATACCGGTGTAAGGTATTCAATGAGCCAGTGGTACCCTAAGTTGTGTGAATATGATGAAGAAGGATGGCACCCCACTCCCTATATTGCCCGTGAGTTTTATGGCGTATGGGGAGATTATGAAGTAAACATTAGCATTGACAAAAATTATATACTGGGAGGAACAGGTTATTTACAAAATGCAAATGAAATTGGGTATGGATATGAAAAAAAGGGAACAAAAGTCATTCGTCCGAAAACTAAGGAGTTAACCTGGCGTTTTTCTGCACCTAATGTACATGACTTTGTATGGGCTGCCGATCCCGAATTTAAACATATCCGACGGGGCATCCCCAACGGACCGGATATTCATGTTTTGTACAAATACAAGGCTAATGATACGGCTAATGACGAAGCCTGGAAAGAAGTGGCTGATGCTGCAGTAACGGTACTGCCTTTTATTGAAAAGCACTTTGGGAAATATGCGTATAAACAATATTCCTTTATCCATGGGGGAGATGGGGGAATGGAATATCCTATGGCTACCTTGATTAGTGGACCTGGTCTCGGTACCGCTTTTCATGAATGGATGCACAGTTGGTACCAGATGATGCTGGGTACCAATGAATCTTTATATGCCTGGATGGACGAGGGTTTTGTATCCTATTCTACAGGGCTGGTTAGGGCATATTATAATCAACAATTAATTAATCCTACCGGGAGTGGAGAATTGTTGCCGGTTCAAACAGATGAAATAACAGAAAAGGATCTCCCAATGTATCATGCGGGTACTTATGCCGGATATTTTAATCTGGTACAAAGCGGTTGGGAAGAACCTCTGACAACACATGCCGACCACTTCAATAGCAATTTTGCCTATGTTCGGGCTGCCTATATAAAAGGTGCAGTTTTTCTGACACAATTAGGATATATTATCAGTGATTCACTCAGAGATAAAACTTTGCTGGAGTACTATCGCCAGTGGCGTTTTAAGCATCCCAATGCCAATGATTTTATTCGTGTTGCAGAAAAAGTGAGCAATATCCAACTCGACTGGTATAAAGAATATTGGATAAACACTACCAAGGCCATTGATTATAGTATTGACAGCTTGTGGGAAGATAATGGAAAAACAAAGATCCGACTAAGAAGAATAGGACAGATTCCCATGCCCATAGATGTGTTGTTGCAATTCAAAGATGGTTCAAAGGAAATGGTGTATATTCCCCTTCTTAGCATGTTTGGTGAAAAACCGGCAGAGAATAATATTCTAAGGACTGTGCGGGATCCCTGGAAATGGACACATCCGGTTTATACCATTGAGATAGACCAGCGTTTAATGGATATCCGTTCTATTGAAATTGACCCTACCTGGCGGATGGCGGATGTAAACAGGAAAAATAATAAGATGGAACTGAAGTGGTAATTCTGGTTTGGAGTTTCTGGTTTGGAGTTTTTCGTTTGGAGGTATTGAAAACTATTCAAACTAAAAACTCAAAACGCCCCTTTCTCCCCGAAATTGAGTAAATTACACCAATTAGTGTAATGAAAGCTATTCTCTTTTTTCTATTCCTGGTTCATTTCCTTCCGGCGGTTAACTTCGGACAGAAAGTGCTTGCCATAGATCTGGATGGCACGATCAATCCCGCTTCAGCCGATTTTATCCATAGCGCGATTGAAAATGCCGAGAAAAACAACGCAGAATGTTTGATTATCCGGCTTAACACACCTGGCGGCTTACTAAAATCAACGAGGGTCATTGTGAGTGATCTGTTAGTGGCACAGATACCTGTGGTTGTATACGTTTCACCCTCCGGAGCCCATGCAGGATCGGCCGGGGTATTTATTACTATGGCTGCCAGCGTAGCGGCGATGGCCCCTGGAACCAATATAGGAGCAGCACATCCGGTATCTATGCAGGGAGGGATGGACAGCACAATGAACAGTAAAGCCACCAACGATGCAGCGGCTTTTATCCGCAGCATTGCAGACAAGCGGCATCGCAATCTTGAATGGGCTGAGGATGCAGTACGCAATAGCGTATCTATTACTGAAACGGAGGCATTGGAAAAAAATGTAATTGACTTAATAGCAACGGATGAGAAAGATCTTTTAAATCAATTGGATGGCAGGATTATCCAACTGCCGTTTGGGAAAAAGGAACTACAGACAAAAAATGCAGGGATTGAAGTATATAGGATGAACTCGTGGGAAAAAGTGCTGAACATTATCAGTGATCCGAGTATTGCTTATATTTTATTTTTGCTGGGGCTATTTGGAATAATGTTTGAACTATACAACCCCGGCGCTATGCTACCGGGCATTGTGGGGGTTATTAGCATGATTCTGGCGCTTTATTCCATGCACTCTTTGCCAGTTAATTATGCGGGTTTAGCATTGATTGTTTTTGCTATAGTTCTGTTTCTTCTGGAATTAAAAATTGTTTCTCATGGATTGCTGGCTATTGGCGGAGTGGTTTCCCTTTTGATTGGTTCTATGATGTTGATACGGGCATCTTCTGGATTGGAGCTGGCAAGCATTTCCCGTACGGTAATATTTTCGGCTACCATTGTAACATCACTCTTCTTTCTGTTTATTGTAGGGATTGGGCTCAGCGCCCAGCGACGAAAGGTGGTTACCGGCCGGGAAGGATTGGGAGGCATGACGGGCATAGTTATGGAAACGCTTAATCCATTAGGCATTATTATGCTTGAAGGAGAAATATGGAATGCGGAATCCTTATCAGGCACAATAAAAAAAGGCGAAAGAGTAAGGGTTGTGGAAATGAAAGACTTAAAAATATTTGTTGAGAAAGTAATTACTTAATTCTAAAAATAAAAATTATGCCACAGTTTCCCATCGGATTAGTTGTTCTTGTAGTATTTATTGTAATCATCCTGGCAAATTCAATTCGTATTCTACGGGAATATGAAAGAGGAGTTATATTCAGACTCGGACGTTTGATAGGAGGAGACGGCGTGAAAGGGCCGGGACTGATTCTCCTTATTCCAATCATTGATAAAATGGTAAAAGTTAGCCTTCGGGTAGTGGTGATGGATGTTCCCACTCAGGATATCATAACACGCGATAATGTATCGGTGAAGGTGAATGCAGTAGTTTATTGTCGGGTTGTGGAACCACAAAAAGCAGTTGTTGCGGTGGAAAATTATCTGCTTGCCACTTCCCAGTTTTCTCAAACCACGCTCAGAAGTGTTTTGGGCCAGTCGGAGCTGGATGATTTGCTTTCTCAACGAGAAAAAATAAATCTTAAACTTCAGCAGATCATTGATATGCATACCGAACCCTGGGGCGTAAAAGTTTCTAATGTGGAAGTAAAACAAATTGATCTGCCGCAGGAAATGCAGAGAGCAATGGCCAAACAGGCCGAAGCCGAAAGAGAACGCAGGAGCAAAGTAATTGCCGCCGAAGGGGAATTTCAGGCTTCGCAGCGTTTGGCGGATGCTTCAAAAATACTGGCAGAGCAACCCAGCTCCTTAACGCTTCGTTATCTGCAAACCCTGAGAGAAATTGCTACTGAGAATAATTCAACTACTATTTTTCCAATACCTATAGACATCCTGAAGCCTTTTATGGACAGGAAAGAAAGTAAGGAATAAGGATGAGTCCCTCTTTAGTCTTGCTAAAATTTAGGATAGAGTACATAAAAGTATATCAGGCAAAAGCGAAAATAATTTCCAATGAAGTATCTTTCGTGCCTAAAATGGATGTATGAAATATCTTGTTCCGGCTTTTCTGCTGATTTTGGCTGTGCAGTTTTCCTTTGCTCAAATGGAGCCTACTTATGCCGAAAGGTTAGGTTATCCCAAAGGGGCCAAGGTGATTATCATGCATGTAGATGATATGGGCATGTCTTACGATTCAAATCTCGGCGGTATCGAGGCCATGACCAAAGGGGTGGCAAACTCCTGTAGTGTAATGATGCCCTGTCCCTGGGTACCTGGTTTTACGCATTTAATGAAGCAGCACCCCGGGCTGGATGTCGGATTGCATCTTACCCTAACCTCGGAATGGAAAGATTACCGCTGGGGTCCGTTGAGTGGTAAACCCCGGGTGCCTGGGCTTACAGATACAGAAGGTGCTATGTGGCGTAATAATTATGAGGTGGTAAAACACGCCAGTGCAGATGAAGTAGAAATCGAAATCAGAGCACAGGTAGAAAGAGCCAGAACGATGGGGTTTGAACCTACCCACCTCGACTCCCACATGGGTACACTTTTTGCTTCACCTGCATTTCTTGAACGGTATATTAAAGCAGGCATAGCATATCAGATCCCGCTGATGTTTCCCGGTGGACATAATACCCTCATCGCAGCAGAATTAAAGAATACTTCTGCAGACATGCAGATGGCACGTACGATAGGAAAGAAGTTGTGGGAATCGGGATTGCCGGTGCTGGACGATTTGTTTAATAATAGTTATGATTGGAAGCCTGGGCCTGATATATATGCCGATGACAAAAAATTACAACACTACAAAACAGAGAAATATATAGAAACACTGAAAACTCTTAAACCCGGGATTACTATGGTTATCATGCATTGCACCAATACCACCGAAGTGTTTGAACAGATCTCTGATTCAGGACCAACCCGTCGTGGCGATTACCTGGCCATGATAGATCCCCGGCTGAAGCAGTTTATTGAAAAAGAAGGCATTATTCTCACCACCTGGCGGGAGATGATGGAGAGAAGGAAGAAATTGTAAACCAACGTTTTCAGTATTCTCGTCGTATATGTATCGGTTGAGGATAAATCAATTGAGATGAATAAAATATATTTGTTTTTGTTCCTGACCATAGGAATCCTAACAGGGTGTTTAAAAGATGATAATCGTGACAGAGAGAAGGTGGTAACTATGG
Source organism: uncultured Terrimonas sp. (assembly GCA_964518685.1). GTDB lineage: Bacteria > Bacteroidota > Bacteroidia > Chitinophagales > Chitinophagaceae > Agriterribacter. Next base: position 22,512 of record CAZFGP010000020.1, on the reverse strand, counting down.
TCATCCATCCCGAAATTGGGTATGGGGGAGCTATTTTGAGTGAAACTTATACTGAGATTTTATTGTTTTCAGATGGAGATGACAACAGTATACAATACCTGGAAAATATAATAACAGAAGGCTTTGACTTTGATTATGAAAGAGGTTATCAATATACCTTCAAAGCAAAAAAGATTTGGATGAGCACCCCCCCGCAAGATGTTTCTTCTATAAGGTATGTTTTTATCGGACCCATAAACAAAGAAAGGGTAATAACAAAGGATAAGGAGGAAATCATTAACCTGACTGTTCAGCCTCATTTGGTTAAGTTTCATCCAAAATTTTCTGAGGAGAGCGAAAATGGTGAATATAAAGTTTATAATGCCTTATTATGCAGAGATGACGCTGCCGGCAGTACTGTTGTACTAAAAAGTATTGAAGGATTCAATTATGAAGAAGGCTATAAATATACGCTGCGGGTAAAAAGAAATATTGTTGCAAGCCCCTATTCTGAAAAATTGGATCTGCTTGAAATTTTGAGCAAAGAAAAAATATAAAAATATCCGGCAAACATGATGTCAAAGTGGATAAACATCTTCATCTGAAGTTAGAGAGTTGAAAAATTAACTGCTGAAATATGAAAATCAAGAAGGTACTTATTCTGCTGTTGGCACCATTTTTTTTCAATACCTTCCTGGCATGTTGCGATTGCCAGGATCCTCAATTATATAAGTACACGAATAACCGCCTCATTTTACAACATGTTGATAATAGGGGTCAGTCGTTAGAAATAACTACACAAGGAACAGCTTTAAAGGAGGCTTATGGAATACGGATAACAGTTGAAGGTGAAACTTCGGCATATCTTGTCCCGAGCACCTGGTCTACCTTGAGCCGCTCTTATGCATTTTCATGTAGATGCGGGGCAGAAATCCAATATCTGCCCAAAGACTCTATTACCGGACTTCGCATTATTACCCTCGCCGATTTTGATGCACAGCATCCTGCCGGAACTGAGGTAAACGATTATTTCAAATTATACACCTGGAACGACTTTGTTAATATTCCTGATTTTTTAAAAGGCAGCGCTAAAATATTTTATTATGATGAACCCAAACAAATTATTTTGAATGCATTGCTGATGCAGGCTCCGGAAGCAACAGGTGAATTTAGATTTAAAGTGGAAATTGACCTTTCAGATGGCCGTTTGTTCTCCGGAGAAACCTCAACGATCACGCTAATCTGATAGATGAAAACTATTCTCCTAATTATAATTTCCTGTTTGGGCTTTTTATCTGTAGTTGCACAGAAGAAACCTTTCTGGAAACAACGCTTTATAATAGGTCATGGAATAGGATATGGTTTCCAGATGAATAAGCTACAGGTGGATCCTGTTACAGATCAACTTTCGACCGTCAACGACCAGGGAGTGTCTCTGCGACTTCTTACAATTGACTGGTTCCTTAAAGATAATTGGGGAGTTGAACTGTCTCTTTACGGATTAACGGATGAGGATGAGCGGAAAAGGGATAAAAAGTTTGAACAGTTATTTGAAAAACAATTTGAAAATCAGTATTATGTGAATACACCGTGGTATTCGGACGATGCCAACCTGTTGAACAAGTTTACGGCCAGCCTGGGATTGATTTATAAAATTGAAAGAGGAAGATTTACCGGTATCCCGAAATTTTTTGTAGGCGTTACTGAGATCACCTATAATAACCGATACAGTCTTTATTTGAAAGAAAAAAATAAGAACATGATCATGAAGGTGGATTATGGCAGTAGCTCTTATTCAAAAGGAAAGCTGCTTCTTGGTTCTTCGATAATGGTAATGTATCGTTTCAATAGTATTCTTGGGATTACCTTTAATGCTTCTTCTTTTTGGCATCAGGCGGAAATAGACTATACCCGGAAAATGACTAACCAGGTTACAAAAGAAGTATCAGCCAATTATTACAAAGGTTCAAAAATCCTTCATCGCCTGAATTTCGACATGGGAGTAGCGATCGGATTTGGCAAAACGGGCGACTGGGTTGGTAGAAACGCTGAAAATAACAATCGGTGATTTTCGATTTCTTCCGTATCGCGCTATTACTCTGAGACGGTATAAGAGAATCAGAATATAAATCTTTCATTTATCCAGGAAACCCTGTATTTTATTGATATTATAACAGCCCTGAAAAATGAAAAGCGTTTTACGTGAAGAGGATATGTTGTAAAGATAATTTTCTTGTTTTTTATGTCTTTAACATATTCCAATACCTCTCCGTAAGGTGTTTTTTTATATCGGTATAATACAAATTTCATTAGGGTATAAGCATAAACTCTTATCGAAAGTAGGGTTTAATATTAGGTAACCGAACTTTTTTCGGTGAGTAAACCAATAATTACTCTGAACAGCCCTTTATTTAAGAATTTCCTTTATTTCGTTAAGCTTAAGCAATGCCTCAACAGGCGTGAGGCGGTTTATATCTATATTCTCTAATATTTCCCTTATTTGTTGAAAAGTTTCGGTATGCAAATCGAAGATGGAGAGTTGTACCTGGGGAGGAGTTAATTCTTTGATGGCCTTTCCTGTTGTATTAGTATCGTGTTTTTTTTCTAATTGTTTTAAGATAGTATTGGCGCGATCAATCAGCGAAGGTGGCATACCCGCCATTTTAGCCACATGAATACCAAAGCTGTGGGTACTGCCTCCGGGAGCGAGTTTTCGCAAAAAGATAATTTTATTACCCACTTCTTTATTAGTGATATGAAAATTTTTTACACGAGGCAGTTTATTCTCCAATTCATTCAACTCGTGATAGTGCGTAGCAAATAAAGTTTTGGGTTTATGAGGAGAATGGTGGAGGAACTCTGCAATGCTCCATGCAATAGAAATACCATCATAAGTAGAAGTGCCGCGCCCAATTTCGTCCAGCAAAATAAGACTCCCTGAGGAAATGTTATTGATGATACTCGCTGTTTCGTTCATTTCCACCATAAAAGTGGATTCACCTTCACTTAGATTATCCGATGCCCCAACGCGGGTAAAGATATTATCGGTAATCGGTATATGCGCATAATCAGCCGGTACAAAACTGCCGGTATGTGCCATCAGGATAATGAGAGCTGTTTGCCGCAGCAAGGCGCTTTTTCCACTCATGTTAGGTCCCGTAAGAATAATAATTTGTCGGGTTGCAGGATCCAGAATAATATCGTTGGCTATATATTGTTCGCCTGATGGAAGATGACGCTCAATTACAGGATGACGGCTTTCTTTTAATTCCAGTGAACTGCCATTATGCAATATGGGCTTTTTATAATGATATTGCAAAGCGTTATGAGCAAAACTGATCAAACAGTCCAGGATAGCAAGAATATTACCATTGACCTGCATAGGAGCGATAAAGTCCTGAAGTTCAGCAAGCAGTTTCTCATACAACGCTGACTCAATTGCCAGGATCTTTTCTTCGGCTCCGGTTATTTTTTCTTCATAGTGTTTCAGTTCGGCAGTAATATAACGCTCTGCATTGGTAAGGGTTTGTTTACGAATCCATGCTTCTGGTACTTTGTTTTTATGTGCGTTGGTCACTTCTAAGTAATACCCGAATACGTTATTGAATCCCACCTTTAGAGTGGAAATACCAGTGGCAAGGGTTTCTTTTTGTTGCAATTTCAGCAGATATTCCTTTCCTCCCGTAGCAATAGCTCTCAATTCATCTAATTCAGCATCAATACCATTATTGATAATCTGACCCTTGTTAATCTGAATAGCCGGGTTCTCAACGATCTCTTTCGTTATTTTTTCAACGATATAAGGGCAGGGGTTGAGTGCATCACCAAGTCTCTTGAGGTAGGTATTATTACTTGCGATACAGGTTTTCTTTATCTCTTCAATATGCTGCAATCCACGGGCAACTTGTTTAACTTCTCTGGGATTTACCTTTTTTGTCGGAATCTTACTGATTAATCTTTCCACATCTCCACATTGTTTGATGTGCTGTCTGATCCCATTTCTGCAATCGGTCTCCATTATCAGGTATTCCACCAGATTAAGTCTTTCATTAATCTGACTAATATCCTTTAATGGTAGTACGATCCACCGTTTCATTAAACGGGCACCCATAGGTGAAACTGTGCTATCCATTACTTTTAGCAAGGAATGGTTGCCCTCCCCGGGATTTCCCAGGAGTTCCAGATTGCGGATCGTAAAACGATCCATCCATAAATAATCCTCCTTATCAATCCGTTGAAGGGTAGTGATGTGTTGAAGATTAGGGTGCTCTGTATCTTTGAGATAATGCAGGACAGCGCCGGCAGCAATTATACCGGCATGCATTTCCTCAATTCCAAAACCTTTTAGAGAGTGAGTGCCAAAGTGTTTCAACAGACTTTCAGAAGCGTATGTCAGATCAAACAGCCAGCTTTCCAATCCATAGGTGTAAAATTTTGACCCAAAATTCTCTTTAAATCTCTTCTGGAAGTTGCGTTGAAAAATCACTTCTGCCGGTTTTAAACTTTGCAGGAGTTTATCGGTATATTCAATATTTCCTTCCGCTACAAAAAACTCTCCGGTAGAAATATCCAGGAATGCTGTGCCGATTTTGTGTTCATCAAAATGTACCCCGGCGAGAAAATTATTGCTATTATGCTCGAGCAATTTATCATTAGTAGCCACGCCGGGAGTTACCATTTCGGTGACTCCCCGTTTTACTATCCCCTTAGCTTGTTTTGGATCCTCCAACTGGTCGCAAATGGCTACTCTATACCCTGCTTTCACTAATTTATGCAGATAAGTATCCAATGCATGATGGGGAAAACCAGCGAGTTCCGAAGAAGCTGCTCCGCCATTGTTTCTTTTGGTGAGCGTGATACCGAGCACCTGGGAACTGATAACTGCATCTTCCCCAAAAGTTTCATAAAAGTCCCCAACTCTGAATAATAATATGGCATCCGGATATTTTTGTTTAATAGCCCGGTGCTGTTGCATTAATGGAGTATCTGAAGCGGCTTTTGCCATAGAGGTGGACAAAAATAAGGTAATTGGTTATCTTGCAGTAAAATGGGTATTTCATGGATGGATTTATTGAGAAATTGGGTATACGTTCGGTAAACCAGGGTGTTTCTACCGGACAACATTTCATCGGCTCGTCCGGGCCTCTGGTCACTTCTTATTCACCTGTTGACGGGTCGCAGATCGCCAGAATTTATTTTGCAGACGATAATGGGTTTGACACGGTAGTGCGAAAGGCACAAGAAGCTTTTATGGAGTGGAGGAAATGGCCCGCCCCCAAAAGAGGAGAAATAGTTCGGCAGATTGGTTTGAAATTGCGGGAATTTAAAGAACCATTAGGTAAACTGGTCTCTTATGAGATGGGGAAAAGCGTGCAGGAGGGGATGGGAGAAGTGCAGGAAATGATTGATATCTGTGACTTTGCAACCGGTCTTTCCCGCCAATTGTGCGGTTTAACGATGCAAAGCGAGCGCCCTGGACATCGGATGTATGAACAATGGCACCCATTGGGTCCTACGGGCATCATTACTGCTTTTAATTTTCCGGTTTCAGTATGGAGTTGGAATGCAATGATAGCCTGGGTGTGTGGAAATACCTGTATCTGGAAACCCTCAGAAAAAGTGCCTTTATGTGCACTCGCCTGTCAGAATCTTGTGGCTGAGGTTTTTGCAACAAACAATGTACCGGAAGGAGTAAGCTGTTTATTGATTGGCGACCGGCAAACAGGCGAAAAAATGACCCATGAGCCGCGGATTCCGCTGATCTCGGCCACGGGTTCAACCTCAATGGGTAAATTGGTTGGTGCTGCAGTAGCTTCCCGTCTGGGAAGAAGCATCCTCGAGTTAGGAGGCAATAACGCTATTATAATTTCAAAAGATGCTGATCTGGATATTGCTGTCACCGCAAGTGTTTTTGGCGCAGTTGGTACAGCAGGGCAACGCTGTACTACCACCCGAAGGTTGATTATTCATGAAGCCATTTATGATACTTTTAAAACAAGGTTAACCAGAGCCTATCAGCAATTGAAAGTGGGTGATCCTCTGAAAGAGGAGAATCAGGTGGGACCCCTTATTGACAAAGCCGCCGTTGACAATTATCTGAAAGCAATTGAAGAATGCAGACAGCAGGGAGGAACCTTTCTTATAGAAGGAGGAGTACTGAATGGATCGAATTTCGAGAGTGGCTGCTATGTGAAACCTTGTATAGCAGAGGTGTCGGCCCAGATGTCAATTGTTCAAAAGGAAACTTTTGCTCCTATCCTTTTTATTATGAAATATAGAACGATAGAAGAGGCTATTGAAATACAAAATGGTGTGCCACAGGGATTGTCTTCCGCATTGATGACGCTGAATATTAGAGAAATGGAATTGTTTTTTTCCGTGGCGGGAAGTGATTGCGGATTGGCAAACATTAATATGGGTACCAGCGGTGCAGAAATAGGAGGGGCGTTCGGAGGGGAAAAGGAAACCGGAGGCGGAAGGGAAAGCGGGAGTGATGCCTGGAAGAATTATATGCGCAGACAAACCAATACTATTAATTGGTCGGAAGGACTTCCTTTAGCCCAGGGTATCGTGTTTCAGATATAGTTTTTGGATTAAAAGGTTTAGAAATGAATTATTTATCCACATGTTTCCCGTGAAACGTGCATATCTTTTTTTGGTGATATCTATGAATTTGTGTAAAAATTCCACTCTGTTTTTCGTCGCCTGAATGCCTGAGGTTTGCTTCTGTAGAACCGGTGAGGGATAAGTGTGTCCTATTTACCTTGCCGGAGGGATTTTGAGGGGAGAACATTTTTTTCAAAAAATGGCGAAGTTCCTGAATAACAGGTAATAATCATTGAGGGTTTCACGTTATCTTTTTCGTATTTATCCTTTATCCTTTGGAAATAATCCAATGATATGAAAAAGACATTTTTACTCTCCGCAGTTTTGATTGTTTCATTTAGTTTCACTAAAGCTCAAATAAAATGGGGTATTGGCGGTGGCATACACAACAATGCTGTCATAGAAAAAAATAACCTTCAGAGCTGGGATCAACAATTTAAAGGCAATTATTCTCCTTTAAGTGGTATTCATGCAGGTGTTTTTGCAGAGATTAGTTTAGACAAAAATGCAAACTGGGCGCTGCAGCCTGCTCTACTGTTTACCAACAAAGGAAGAAAGTTTTCAAAATCCTATGATTCTGCGACATCTTTTTTAAATGACACCTCTACAATCAATGCTTCCTGGAGGATTAGCTACGCTGAACTTCCGATAAACCTGATTTATCGTCTGCCGCTGACTGCTAAACTGAGGCTTGTGGCAGGTGCCGGTCCTCATCTTTCTTACCATTTAAACAGCAAGGCTGTTTATGAAATCCGTAATGCTTCCGGAGAGCAAAGCAGCTTTGATAATAAATTGGCAACCGGCGACGCTGTAAATAAATATCAAAAGTTCGCCTGGGGAATAAATGCCCTGGTCGGTTTTGATTTTAATGACCGGGTTATGTTTACTGCTGGTTATAGCAGGGATATGTCGGGTTTTTACACAGCAGAATATGCAGGTTCCTTTAAACATGCAGTTTGGGGTGCCAGCGCTGTAGTATGGTTAACGCGTTCAGCAACGGCAAAGAAAAGAGAATCTCTTTTGGATAGCGATGGCGATGGAGTTCCCGATAAATTGGATAAATGCCCGGACGAAATGGGTACTGCAGCAACCAATGGTTGCCCCGACATTGATGGCGACAATATCCCCGATATTGAAGATAATTGCCCTAATGTACCTGGACTGGCCCAATATAATGGCTGTCCTGCTCCGGATCAGGATAAAGATGGCGTGCCTGATCAGGAGGATAAATGCCCCGATATTGCAGGTTCAAAACAATACAATGGCTGCCCCGCCCCTGATACAGATAATGATGGTATTCCTGATGATCAGGACAGATGTCCGGAGGTTGCCGGAGTTGCCCAATACGGTGGTTGTCCTATGCCTGATACTGATGGCGATGGTATTGACGATGAACATGATAAGTGTCCGTTAAAGGCCGGGAAGAGAGAAAATAACGGGTGCCCGGTAGTGGAAAAAAACACCCTGGAAGATATTTCCAGGGCAGCGCGGAGTATCCTCTTTGATGTAAGCAGTGACAATATTAAGACTTCCTCTTATCCTGCGTTGGACAACCTCGCTGAAATTCTGGAAGAAGAATCTGATATTAAACTGGAGATTGAAGGACATACGGATAATACCGGCTCCGTAAGATTGAATCAGGTACTCTCCGGACGCAGAGCGCTGGCTATTAAAACCTATCTGGTTAAGAAAGGTATTGCTCAGGAACGCCTGTCAGCAGCAGGATATGGTTCAGAAAAACCTATTGCCGATAATAATACTGAAAAAGGCAGGGCAAAAAACAGAAGAGTGGAATTTAAAGTAAAATATTAAAGCAGGATTCTGCAGTAACATTAAAAGCTATTGTAGGCTGAAGTAACCATTGCGGATCTCTTTTCAAACCGGAAAAGAGATCCGCTTTATAATTTAATTCAACTTATATTTTACAATTAACATCCGATAATTTCGATTTCAGACGATTGCAGGAGTCAATTCCATAGTATAGTTTTGTATATATTTATAATCCTTCCTGTGATTTTCCATCTCAATTATGAAAGCGTTCTCTCGAATTTGATACCTGGATTTTTCTGCTTTCGATTATTAGCCCAATATCTCCGATGAATACCTAAGAGTTTTCATAATTCAACTAAGTGTTTCCCGTTATATATGCAAATCCTATCCGCCTCTTTGTAAACTAAAAAACGAACTTTATGCGAAAGATAGATGTTCTGCTACTGTCAGCTTTGATTCTCTACGATTATGGTGCTCAAACAATGGTAGATAGAGATATTATTAGTATGGGCAATAAGGTGATTACAAGTACGAGCAATTTTCTGGAAAGTGATCAAAATGAATTTACAGTACCTGAAAGCGTTGAGGGTTATAGCCTTATGGAAGACGAGAAAGGATTCATGAATCTTAATGCTACTGATGAAGTTAAGGTAAAGAATATTCATTACTACGAATTAGCAAAAGTTAATACTACGTCTGCTGCTTCTTCTGTTAGCCAGGAAAATGAGTTAACCGGTGTTTATATTAATGTACCGGATTATGCTGCTGAAGAAATGATGGCAGCGCCAGCAGAATCTTTATCAGAAACGCAGGCAGAAGAAAATGCTTCCACCTTTGCTTTGGTAACTGTTGCCTCTACTTCGGCTGAATCAATGAGTGATATGAATCCTCTTGAAGTCATGGGCGAAGTGGATGGGGGGAACCTGCAATTTGCCGATTCAGATGGTGATGGACTTTATAATTATGAGGATCAGTGCCCCGGATTAGCTGGTGTAGCAAGATTTGAAGGTTGCCCGGTGCCGGATAGCGATGGCGATGGGATTAATGATGAAGAAGATCATTGTCCTATGGTAAGAGGAACCGCAGATAACAGTGGATGTCCGGTAATGGAAAATATTGAAGATAACGCTGGTCAGGCTGATTACACTATAAGCCAGACAGAGGATGCCAATGATTTTACAGAAGTTCAATTCGAGTTGATTGGGAGTGATATCCTGTCAAATGATGATTTCAATGTTCTTGTTCAATTAGCAGATAAAACGATTCATAACAATAATAGTAAAATTATTTTACAACATATGGATAATAGTGAAGCAGTAAAGCAGTTAAAGACTGTTGTCACTTATTTAACGGATCTGGGAGTAAATAATAATCAGATTGAGGTAGTTGTAAAAAACGAGAAGGCGGCAGACGAGAATGATGTGTTGCAGGCTCAGTTACACTACTGAATCGTTAAGATTCATTTAAAATGTCAGGGAAAGCAACCCTGACATTTTTTTTTGCCGTCTCTTTTATTACTTTGTACGGCTTCCTTATAATTATCATTTTTTTAATACAAATTTGCCAAATCAAATTTTTAGACATGACGAAAGTTTTATTACCGGTTTTGTTGGGGTTATTGATTGGTTATCAGGTTAGTGCGCAAACTGCCATAAAGGAAGTGCCTAAAGGATGGCACATGCTTGACTTGCAAACGGATGGCTATTATGGTATTGATGTGGAAAAGGCTTACAATGAACTATTGAAAGGTAAAAAGAGTGTGCCGGTAGTGGTAGCTGTAATAGACTCGGGTATAGACACCACCCATGAAGATCTAAAACCCGTTCTTTGGCATAACCCGGGGGAAATCCCCGGAAATGGAATAGACGATGATAAAAATGGATTTATTGATGATGTCTACGGTTGGAATTTTTTAGGGGGTAAAGATGGCAAAAATGTTAACAAGGATTCTTATGAGGCGGCAAGGGTGTATTATAAGTTGAAAAAAAAATATGGTGAGCTGACCTCTGATGATTCTTCTGCCCGGTCGCCCCGGGAATTGGATGAGATTGAAATGTATAAAAAGGTGAAGAACCTTATTGAAGGCGATGCTAAAGAAGCCTCCCTGAATGTAATGTTTCTTAAGAATATTGTGGAAAATATGCCATGGGCAGACAGCATATTACAAAAAGGACTTGGGAAAGAGGAATATAATGGAGACGAATTGCAACGGTTTAAGCCCTCTTCCGCTGATGAAGGTAAAGCTAAAAATACGATTATGGCACTCTTTCTTGGCTTCCAGGCCAGTGAAATGACCAATAAGAGATTGTTGGAAATAACAAAGGATTTTTATAATGGAGAAAAGTCCAAGGCTGAAGCGGTTTTGGAAGAACCTGAGGATTATCGGGGTGAAATTGTAAAAGATGATTATGATGATATCAATGATCGTTTTTATGGCAATAATGATGTTATGGCCGGAACACCCATGCATGGAACACATGTGGCTGGAATTATAGCTGCGGTTCGAAATAATGGAAAAGGGATGAATGGGATAGCCGATAATGTAAAGATAATGATGCTTAGAGCGGTGCCGGATGGAGATGAACACGATAAGGATATCGCCAATGCGATCCGCTATGCAGTAGATAATGGAGCCAGAGTGGTAAATATGAGTTTTGGCAAGAGCATTTCACCGCAGAAGCCGTGGGTAGATGATGCCGTTAGGTATGCGGCATCAAAAGGGGTACTTTTAATACATGCGGCAGGAAATGATGGCAAAGACCTGGACTCCAGCGACAACTTTCCAAATCCGATATTCAAAGACGATAATATCAGGGCTGCTAATTGGATAACAGTTGGTGCGAGTGGGGACCCTGCTGCCGGTGGACTGGTTGGTTCGTTTTCCAATTATGGAAAAAAAGAAGTGGACGTTTTTGCTCCCGGCGTTAAAATTTATTCTACCATGCCAGGTGGGGATCAATATGGAAACTTACAGGGTACCAGTATGGCCAGTCCCGTTGTTGCCGGAGTGGCCGCGTTATTGATGTCGTATTTCCCTGATTTATCCACGATACAGGTGAAAGAAATTATTGAAAAATCGGTAATGGTGCCTAATATTAAAGTGGAAAAACCTGGTACAGATGAGGAAGTGAGTATGGAGGAACTAAGTACTACCGGTGGAATAGTGAATGTATATCAGGCAGTTAAACTGGCGATTGCAATTAGTAAGGGTGAAAAAGCCTTAAACAAAAATGAATCGTTGAAGCCTGCAGACAGGAAAAGTAAGGTAAAAAAGTAGATTATTTGGTGTTCTTTGCAGATGTCTCCTGTTGACCGAATAGCATTACATACCCGCAGAGATCGCTTTTTTTATGGGTATTAACCTGTAAAGGTTTTATCATATGATATTCTGACATTCTGGGAACATAGGAATAACGTATAATATTTCCCTGCTGGTCATCAAGGCTATTCTTTTGATAAACCACCTGTCTCTCATGATAATCATACATTCGTACTTCGTATAAGTTGGAATTCATATCTCCTATGAAAACAAATTGATATTGTGTGCCAGCATTCATCGGTACAATTATTGGAATATCATTATTGCTTTCCATCGTGATTGAGGCCTCACGCAAAATGGAAAATCCCCTGATGGATAGCAGATGTTTAACACTGTCTGCCTGCTGTTGAATGGTTTGATTGTCGCAGGGACTTACCCGAATTTCGGATTGATTTTGCCCGAAGCCTGGAAATCGGCACAAGAGGAGCAGTCCTATAGCCGGTAGGAATATTTTTTTCATTTTATTGTTTTTCAGGGTAGAGGTTGTGCCTTTTCAGGGTTAAAAAGGAAACATCCGGTCCATTGTTACAGAATTGATTAATTTCCTGCCAAATATGAAACGGGAATATACTGAGGAAATTATTTTTTATAGAAATAAATCCCATCTGCCTGCTGAACCGGACATACGATTAAATCATTAATGCAAACATGGTCCGGTAGGGTGGTACAATAGAATATTACATCAGCAACATCTTTTGCTGACAGGGGCTTGAATCCTTTATACATTTCACCGGCCTGGGTTGCATCACCTTTAAATCGTACCAGAGAGAATTCTGTTTCGGCGGCTCCCGGATGAATAGCCGTAATTTTTATGTTGTGACGGAGCATATCTATACGCATGCTTCTGCTTATTGCCTCTACCGCAAACTTACTCGCACAGTAAACGTTACCCTTTTCATATACTTCCTTTGCAGCTACAGAACCAAGATTTATGATATGTCCTTTTTGTTTTTCAATCATAAAAGGCAATATGGCTTTTGAAACATATAGTAATCCTTTCACATTGGTGTCCAGCATGATTTCCCAGTCGTCAATATCAGCTTCATCAAAGTAGCCGCGTCCAAGAGCCAGTCCTGCATTATTTATAAGGATATCAATAGCACGCCATTGTGTGGGAATATTTTGTATGGCTTTTGAAACCTCATTTCGTTTACTCACATCAAAAGGTAAACAAAGCACCGGCATGGAAAACGTTTCTTCGATTTCCTTTTTCAATTCATTTAGTTTGTTTGCTCTCCGTCCGTTGATAATCAAAGAATGACCTTCCTCCGCAAACTTTAAGGCACAGGCTTTACCAAATCCGGATGTTGCACCGGTTATAAAAACGATTTTACTCATACTGAAATGCTGATAGATGGAAATCAAAGATAAAACGAAAAAAATATGATTGATAAATCATGCTTAATTTCGGTCCTTATTATATCAAACAACAGGTATATGAATATTGTAATTCTCGATGGTTATTCCATTAACCCCGGTGATTTAGACTGGTCTGCTTTGGAAGCGTTAGGGAAGCTTACGGTTTATGACCGGTCGGCGCCGGACGAAGTATTGGAGCGTTCAAAAAATTCCGAGATTGTACTCACTAATAAATCTAAAATTCCAGGTTCAGTTATCCATGCTTTATCTCATTTAAAGTATATAGGCGAACTGGCTACAGGCTTTGATAACATAGATGTTAAAGCGGCTGCGCTCCGGAATATTCCGGTATGTAATGTCCCGGGCTATAGCACACAATCTGTTGCTCAGTTAACCTGGGCTTTAATTTTGGAACTTAGTTATAACATCAGCCGGCGCTCCGGGGAGGTGCATGCAGGAGCATGGACACGCAGCAAAGATTTTTGTTTTGGACATCAGGGGCTTTTTGAATTACAGGGAAAAACACTTGGGCTTATTGGTTTAGGACTAATCGGATCGGCAGTAGCTCAAATTGGAATGGCATTTGGTATGAAAGTGATAGCTGCTGTACGCAATCCTGCGAAATACAACATACAAGGGGTTACCATTACCGATATCAATACCTGCTTTGAGCAAGCCGATTTTGTTAGCCTCCATTGCCCGCTTACGGAATCAAACCGGCAAATGGTGAACGGGGAGTTATTGAAGAAAATGAAACCTTCAGCCTATTTGATAAATACCGCCCGGGGAGCCCTGATTCATGAAAGTGATCTTGCAGCAGCATTGACTAAAAGGCAGATTTCGGGAGCAGCGGTAGACGTATTATCGTCTGAACCGCCACAGGCTGATAACCCTCTTTTAAATGCCCCTAATTGCATCATTACCCCGCATATTGCCTGGGCAACCAGGGAGGCAAGAGAAAGGTTATTACTCGAATCTGCACAGAATATAAAATCATTTCTGAACGGCACTTTACGTAATGCTGTAAACAACGTAAGTATTTGAATGTAGGCATTTAGATTGAACAACTCTTTTATCTTTGTGGGATGCATTATCTTACAGGAGAGTCGTTAGGAAAGTCTTATGGCATAAAACCACTTTTTGCAAATCTTTCTTTTAATATTGAAGAAGGAGATAAAATTGCTTTAGTTGCCCGAAATGGTTCGGGAAAATCTACCTTATTAAGGATTATTGCCGGTTTGGAAACTCCGGACGAAGGAACTGTTTGGTTGCATAAGGAGGTGTCCGTAGCGCTCTTTGAACAGGAGCCTGTGTTTATTGGCGAGCTCTCTGTGCTGGATAATATTTTTCATTATGATCATCCTGTAATCAATGCTATTAAAGCCTACGAAGCGGCTAGCGAAGAGGGCAATACAGAGGCATTGAGTAAGGCTATAATCAGAATGGATGAGCTGAACGCCTGGGATTTCGACAGTAAAGTTAAACAAATCCTCGGCAAACTGAATATCCATCAATTTACACAGGCAACTGGCACCTTATCAGGTGGGCAGCGCAAACGGGTTGCTCTTGCAAGAACACTCATTGATATTGGATTTGAGCATCGTCATGTACTTCTGATTATGGATGAACCCACCAACCATCTTGACGTTGAAATCGTGGAATGGTTAGAGCATTATCTCAACCAGCAAAATATTACTTTATTGCTGGTTACACACGACAGGTACTTTTTGGATGCGGTTTGTGATGAGATATGGGAGATGGATGGAAGCACATTGTATAACTATAAGGGTGATTATGCGAATTATATAGAGAAGAAAGCTGCCCGCCTGGATCAACAAACTTCAAGTATTGAAAAAGCTAAGAATCTTTACAGGAAAGAATTGGAGTGGATAAGAAAACAACCTCAGGCCAGAACAACCAAATCAAAAAGCAGAATAGATGCTTTCAGCAATGTGGAAGCCAGAGCTAAACAGAAGATACTGGATAATCAGGTGCAGTTGCAGGTAAAAATGAGTCGCCTCGGCGGTAAAATAGCCGAGTTGAAGAAGGTATACAAATCCTATGGAACCCGGGTTATACTGCGTGGATTTGATTACATTTTTTCAAAAGGAGAAAGGATAGGAGTTATTGGAAAAAATGGAACCGGTAAATCCACCTTTCTAAATATTTTATTAGGACATGAAAAAGCAGACAGTGGAAAAATAAATATAGGAGAAACAGTAATTTTCGGATATTATTCACAACAGGGACTTCAATTTAAAGAGGATATGCGCGTCATTGAATATGTGAAAAACATCGCAGAAAATTTTCCATTGGCTAATGGCGGTTCATTGAATGCATCGCAGTTTCTTCAGCTCTTTTTATTTGATCCTGAACAACAACATACTTTTATTTCCAAATTGAGCGGTGGAGAGAAAAAGAGATTATTATTGCTCTCCATTCTTTTTCATAATCCGAATTTTTTAATTCTGGATGAACCTACAAATGATCTGGACCTGCCTACGCTCACTGTTTTAGAAAATTTCCTGAGCGATTATAAAGGATGTCTTTTGATCGTATCGCACGATCGTTATTTTATGGACCGGCTTACGGATCACCTTTTTGTTTTTGAAGGAGAAGGTCAGATCAGAGATTTTCCGGGAAATTATTCTCAGTACCGTTTATGGAAAAAAGAACAGGAATCGGAAACAAAATTAAGGGAGATGAAAGTTGCCGGTGTTGAGGAAAAAAATCTGAAACAGGAGGGGTATGACGAACAGAAAAATAAAGGCGGGAAAAGAAAGCCTTCCTATAAAGAGAAGCGTGAATTTGAACTGTTGCTGCTGGAAATTGCTGATTTGGAAAAGGAAAAAGAGGGGATTACGGGTCAGCTTTCCGATAGCAGCCTTCCCTATATACAGCTTCAACAGCTTGCAGACCGGATTGGAGAAGTTTCAGCATCTCTGGATGAAAAAGAACTGCGATGGCTGGAACTGAGTGAAATCATAGACATTACCTGAATTGAATTCAACAGTAACCTAAATGTCGAATTCTACATCAAGAACAAAACCTTTGCCTGGAGCAGACTCCATTATTGTCTTACCCTGGTACAATTCAATTCTGTTTTTAATATTCCGCAAACCCATTCCATGTTCATGTTGAACTGAAAGATTGGTGCCTATGCCATCATCTGTAATAACCAAAGATATTTTGTTATCAATTTGCTGTAAATGAACCGTAACATTACTCGCCCTGGCATGTTTTACAATATTATTCAACTGTTCCTGAATAATACGATAGAGCATAAGTTTGTGACCGTCTAATAGGTTTTTTTCATTCAGGTTTTCAACGTCAATGCGGATATTGATGGGTTGTATTTCTTCAATGGTTTCAGCTATGCTAACCAGTGATTGTTCCAATCCTAATTCGGATAGAAGAGGAGGGGCGAGATTCTTACTCAGGGTCCTCAATTCTTCAATCACTTTATCAATATATTCACTACTCTTTCTTAGAAGGCCGTCTCTTATTTTTTCATTGGCTATAGCATGTTCTATATATAATTTAACAACCCCTAAAAGCTGGTTTATATTATCGTGCAACTCTTCAGCCAGTTTTTTTCGTTCGCTCTCCTGGGTATCTAAAACAGTGCGGGCCAGATGGCGGCGATAGATAATCTCTTTTTCAGCCAATTGCTTTTGTAAATTTCTTTGCTCTGTTATATCGTGCATGGAACCAATTAATCGAAATGCTTTTCCCTCTGTATTACGCAGGATGGAAACATTATCGCTTATAATTTTATAGGAGCCATCTTTACATAAAAAACGATATTCATTATTCAAACTGGTAATATATGGAATTTCTAAGGCAGCATTCGTCTTATCAATTATTTTGTCCTTATCATCTTCATGAACCTTCGTTTTCCAGAAATTATACCCTTCTTCTAATTCATCATCTTCATATCCAAATAATGTTTTAAGATTTGAATGATAAAAATATTGACCGGTTTCCATATTCCAATCCCAAAGCCCCTCCATGGTAGTCATACTTAAAATACTGTAGCGCTTCAGATTTTCCTTTAATTGCTTTTGTTCTTTGGTTCTGTCCGTAATATTCTCCAGGATCATAATATATACACAGGCGCCGCCGACATCTTTAACTTCATTTACACTGATATTGCAAATGAGTCTCTCTCCTTTGAGAGTTGATATTATAGCAATATCCTTCATATTCCTGAGCTTGCCCTGATTTAGGAGCGAGTCCCAGTAATCAAGTTCAATATTGTATTCTTTGCGTATTATCGAAGTGTATTTCTTATATAACAATTCCTTCTTTGAATATCCGGTAAGCATACAGAACGATGCATTGGCATATAAGAATTCTCCTTTCTGATTCAAGCGGGCAATGGACAAATCAGTCTCTGAAAGTATAGTCTTCAGTTCATTGTGATTGAAAACAAGGGAATCAAATTGACGTTTGTAGTAGGTGTTGTTTGACCGGAGCAGCAAAAAAATAACTATTGCTGTGAGGATTACAAAGACGGCTCCCTTAATACTTTGCAGATAAGGATATTGCGTTACCTTATCGCCAAGGTAATAAAAAAGAAAATAATCTGTGAAAAATATCCAGATTAAGGCAATAATAAGAAAGAAGATTACAGATTGAATATTGGATAGTGGACGCCCTTTCATATTATAAATTTTCTCTAATGCAAAGGCTTGTCAGAAGAAATAGAGATCAAAGTAATAGAATATTAATCATTTAACGTCAAAAATATTCTAAAACGTATTTGAATGTTGATATTTGCAAATATATTATTCATATCCTATCTATGGCAAAAAGACAAATTGAAAGGGATTCTATTTTTTCGCAATACGATTTTACAGTAACTGAACGGTTTTGTCGTTATGTGAGGATAGATACCCAGTCGGATCCGCAATCTAATTCTTTCCCTTCCACTGACAAGCAAAAAGTGTTATCTGAATTGCTGGTAAAGGAGTTGCAGGAATTAGGGATTGTGCAGGCAGAACTGGATAAATATGGTTATGTATATGCAACTTTGCCCTCCAATTCAGAAGAAGAAATTCCTGTGATTTGCTTTTGTGCTCATGTGGATACTTCTTCCGATTGTTCAGGAGCGGGGGTTGAGCCCATTATTCATCGAAATTATGATGGGAAAGATATTGTCCTGCCACAGGATACCCATCAAATAATTCGGGTAGCAGATCATCCGTACCTCAGGAAAAAGATGGGAGAAGATATTATTACGGCTTCCGGGACTACCTTGTTAGGAGCAGATGACAAATCAGGCGTGGCAGTAATAATGGATATGGTACATTTTTTTTCTACTCATCCTCATTTGAAGCATGGTACCATTAAAATACTATTTACTCCTGACGAGGAAATTGGGAGAGGAGTAGATAAGGTTGATTTAAAAAAACTCGGAGCCGACTATGGTTATACCCTGGATGGCGGTGAATTGGGCACCCTGGAAGATGAAACTTTTTCTGCGGATGCTGTTACGGTAACATTTCTTGGAACCAGTGTCCATCCGGGGTATGCTAAAGGAAAAATGGTTAATGCGATAAAATTGGCAGCCGCTTTTTTAGAATCTCTGCCGAAGGGGAGTCTTTCCCCTGAGAATACAGAAGGAAGGGAAGGATTCGTTCATCCGGTACAGGTTAGTGGAATAGCTGAAAAGGCGAGTGTTGAGTTGATCGTTCGTGATTTTGTTACTGCTAAGCTGAAAGAGTATGAATTTCTTTTACAGCAGAAGGTGGATGAAACTCTTCTGAGGTATCCGGGTGCGGTAGCAAATGTGGAAATTAAAGAACAGTATCGTAATATGAAGGAGGTGCTGGATAATTATCCTTTGGTAAATCAGAATGCTGTTGAGGCGATAAAAAGGGCAGGCTTAGATCCTGTTTTGAGTAGTGCGAGAGGGGGTACTGATGGCTCCAGGTTATCCTTTATGGGCTTACCCTGTCCTAATCTTTTTACAGGTGAAATGGCATTTCATGGAAAGCACGAATATATAAGTGTGCAGGATATGCAGAAAAGCGTAGAGACCATTGTGCATCTGGCAATGATCTGGGAAGAGCAGGGTTAATTTGAGAATGTGGAAATGGCTCGCCTCGTCCGATTGGTGTTTTCCGGGTGGTATGATTGATAGAAGGGAAAGCTGCCACCCTGAACTTGCGGAAGGGTGGAAATAAAGTGCGGTAAGTACCCAATGCAGCAGGGACAGACCAGGGAAGTAGTTTAGGAATGCCTGCGATACTGAATTGAAGGCATATCTCAAGGAAGAGGGAATAAAAAAACTAAAAACTCCCACACTTTTAAACTCCAGACTCCCAGGAGAAGATTCGTTTATCTTGTATAATTGGGCGCTTCTCTTGTTATTTCAATATCATGCGCGTGACTTTCATTCATGGCAGCGGAAGTAATTTTTATAAAGCGCGCCTTTTGGAGTTCAATGATATTGGCGGCACCACAATACCCCATTCCGGATCTTAGTCCCCCAGTATATTGATAAACGATCTCGCTCAGGTTACCTTTGAATGCAACTCGACCCTCGATCCCTTCCGGTACAAATTTTTTCACTTCGTCTTCCACATCCTGGAAATAACGATCGCTGCTTCCCTGGTTCATAGCACCCAAAGATCCCATGCCTCTGTATTGTTTAAACTTGCGTCCTTCATATATTATGGTATCACCAGGGCTTTCTTCTGTACCGGCAAAAACACTTCCCATCATTACAACATTGGCTCCGGCTGCCAGCGCTTTTACCATATCCCCTGTGTATCGTATTCCTCCGTCTGCAATGAGAGGAATCTTTAACTTATTCAGAACAGATGCTGCCTCCATGATTGCAGTAATTTGCGGGACTCCGGCTCCGGCAACGATACGGGTGGTGCAGATTGAACCAGGTCCGATACCCACTTTTACTGCATCTGCCCCAGCTTCCGCCAGAGCCCTTGCTCCGTCTGCCGTAGCCACGTTACCGGCAATGACGGGTAGTTTTTTGATATTTTTCTTCAGCTTTTTCAGAGACTCAATCACTTTTTCACTGTGGCCGTGAGCGCTGTCCAGGCATACAATATCTACTCCAATTTGTTGCAAGGCGGCGGCTCTTTCTATCATGTCGGCAGTTATTCCCAAAGCTGCTCCTGTAAGTAAGCGACCGTAACTGTCTTTCACAGCATTAGGGTGGCTTTGTAATTGTAACAAATCCCGATATGTAACCAGCCCGATCAATCGTCCGGTTTTATTCACTATCGGTAATTTTTCAATCTTATACTGACTGAGTATTTTTTTTGCTTTGACAAGATCGGTCCCCTCCGGTGCGGTAATCAGATTTTCAGAAGTCATCACCTCACTCACTTTCTTTTGTAATGAGGTTTCGAAGCGCAGATCGCGATTCGTAAGAATACCAACTAATTTTTGGTTAGCATCTACAACTGGTATGCCTCCGATTTTGTTTTCCCGCATCAGTTTGAGAGCGTCACCAATTTTTGCGTCTACCTGCAATGTTATGGGATCCAAAATCAAACCACTTTCACTTCTCTTTACTTTTCTAACCTGCTCTACCTGTTGCTCAATAGTCATGTTTTTGTGAAGGATACCCAGACCTCCTTCCCTCGCAAGCGCAATGGCTAAATCTGCTTCAGTAACGGTGTCCATAGCAGCAGAAAGAAGAGGAATATTCAGTGTAATATTATTAGTGAGTCTGGAACTGATATTTACTTCACGGGGAAGAACGTTTGAATACGCGGGTAAAAGCAGAACATCATCAAAAGTTAGGCCTTCACCGAAAAATTTATTAGAAGACTTATTCTTAGTGGAGTTATTGTTTGTTGCCATGCGCAAAGATAGGATAATGCGTAGTTAGGTACCAAATTTTGTTATTTCCCTTTTGTGATTTATTTGGATATAATACAGTAATCTTACCACTGTTTTATATCAAAGCAGTTTGTATATTTTTCCCGGCAGGCAGGATATAATTCCCTGAAGTTCCAGATTTAATAAGGCTCCTGCCAGGGAACTGCTGCTGCAATTACATCGGGGGGTAATTTCATCAATGGAAATCGGTTCTTTATTTTTTATAATATCAAGAATCGCTTTTTCCTGGTCCGTCAGTTCCACAAACAATTCTTTTTGTATAGCTTTCTTTTTTTCAGGAGGCTCCTGCCAGTTCATTAATTCGATAATATCTTTTGCCGAACTGATAAGGGCAGCTTTATTGTTCCGGATCAAATAATTACATCCTTCACTTTTGGGATCGGTTGATCTTCCGGGTAAGGCAAATACGTCTTTATTATAACTGTTTGCTAATTCCGCAGTAATCATGCTTCCTCCATTAATCTGGGTTTCAATTACCAGTATAGTGTCTGCCATTCCGGCTACAATTCGATTTCTTTTGGGGAAATTTTGTTTATCAGGCTGGGTGCCCGATTTAAAATCTGTTAATAATCCGCCGTTTTCCATCATTTCCCTGGCCAATGATTTATTAGACGAAGGATAGATACGATCAAGCCCATGCGCCAGAACACCTACTGTTGCCAATTTATTTTTTATTGCTGCTTTATGCGCCAATGTATCTATGCCGTAAGCAAGTCCGCTTATGATCAACACATGATATGCTGCTAAGTCCTCTATTATCCGGTAGGTCATTTCCTTTCCGTAATCTGTTTGAGAACGGGTTCCTATTATGGATATAATTTTGGATGAGTTTAGATTTGCGACTCCCTTGAAATATAATAGGGTAGGAGCATCATAGCAGTTCAACAATCGTCCCGGATATCCGGAATCGGTATATTTCAGGATAGAAATGTTATATTTTTCAATGAATCGCAGTTCTTCTTCAGCTCTTTCGAATGCACTGAAAGTCTTTATGCTTCCTGACCGGATATGTCCGATACCCGGGAGTCTATCCAATTTTGATTGTTTTACGGAAAATACTTTTTCAGCGCTGCCAAAAGTTTCCAGGAGCATCCGCGCATGTACATCACCGATATGAGGTACCATGGTTAATGCGATATGATAAAGCAAATCGTTTTGCATAGGCGCAATCCATATTTTAGTGTTTTATCATTTCATTATTGTGTAGGACAGGGCTACGGTTAATCACTATACCTTTGGGTCACGAGGTTGTTGGCACCCCAATAAAAAACCCCCTCCCGAATATCCGGAAGGAGGGCACTAATCTTTTAACCGTTAACCATTAAACCTTATCCTATGAAACCACGAATATAATTGTTTTTTTAATATAACAGGTTAAAACCAGATAAGATTTTACTCCGGACTGAAGTGCAACAATTAATAGAATTATAATATTTTCATAATTAATCTTTTCAGATTCAGAGATGAATTAAGATTCTTGTTTTTGAGGAGAACTATATTTCTAATAACAAAAGGGCTGGATGGAAATCCTGCCCCCTTTCTAAATCCAATATCCTATGAAAAACCTATTTTATAGATCGAAATAGATGGGGGATAGTTGC
>CAZFGP010000019.1:0-39829 GCA_964518685.1 uncultured Terrimonas sp. | reverse complement strand
CTACTGTTGTCTCCGCTAATAATGATAAATGTTATTTTCCCCGACCTCAGCAAACTTACTGCTGCCTCAATACGATATACATAATAGGGGTTCAGTTTCCCAACAGAAGCATACTTTGATGTACCGGGCAAAAGCCCTGTTTTAACATAGGGAATGTCTTTGACATCTGTGTATAATTTACCTCTTGCCGCATTTGAAACAGCCCGGTCGCAAAGAAAAATAATCAGGAGCAAAACAAAAAAAGCGACTCCCGAAAAGAACGATATAACCTTTAACAGGCGCATAGGAATTGAATTAAAAATACCAATCTTGTCCGTTCGTTTGGAGGCAATATACAAAAAATGATTGCAGAAACCACATTCAATGACCACTCAGATCAGAAGAGAAGGCAATTTTGTTTTATCGTTTTCGTGAGTATAAGAAAGCCGGAATAATCTCTTACCCGGTACTGATCTATATTCAAAATATAAGGAATGTCGAGTCGTAAATCTCTTATCTGACAAACAATAATCATTAAATATTCACTTTTTTAAAATGAGAAAGCCATTAATATTTACCCTGTTCTCAGTTTTTCTTTTTATTTCGTGTTCCCAAAAAAATATAAGCGGAATACAGCCCAAACACGAAGACCGTATTTTTCAACAGGATTACAGTATAAAGTATGAAAGCGCAGATCCGGAATCTTCTTTGTTAAAAGTGTATGCAGACCGCAACGGCATTATTCAAATCCTTTCTTCCAAAGGGCTGCTTCATCCTTTTTCGGGCGCTATGCTATACCCCGGTACATTGGTTGCAGATGATACCTATCGCCCGTTAAAAAATAAAAAAATCAGCGCTATAGGCACCTACCAGGATCAACTGGTTTATTTAGATGACCAGGCCGTTTTGAGTAATGCCTGGGCAGGAGAATTGTACTCGCGCCATGGACTGCCCGGAGCATCAGTATTTTCGGGTGGTGACGATTTTTCCTTCCTGTTGTCGGATGGAAAGACTTTACAGTATATTAAGGGCTCTCAGGTTCTTTGGGAAGAGAAAAGCAATGAGCCCGTTCAGGATATTGTCTTTAATAACGAAAAACATTCCTTTCTTATACTTACAAAGGGGCAGATATTCTCATTTTCCCCTGCCGATAAAAAATTCGAAACTCTATATAGTGCAGACAGTCTTACCTGTTTGACCCCGGCAAATGGGGGAAAAGATATTGTAGTGGGAACACGCAACGGGTATATTACCATTGATGCATCTACAGGAAAACCAAAGGGAGAGCTAAACCGGAAATTACCCTGGACAGCCCTTACTACGGTAGCAGAAATAGACGGGAAGCTTTGGTTTGGCACTACCAGGGGGGCATTTTCGCTTAGGGAAGATGGAAAATTTGATTACTATTCGTCCAAAAGGTGGCTGCCGTCCGATGATGTTAAACATATTTCCCAAGGCGATGGCAATACCATTCTGGTGCTTACCGGAAGCGGGATGTCAAAAATTTCTTTTAAACCCATGACCCTGGAGGAGAAAGCTGCCTTTTATGACAGGCAAGTCAGGCAAAGACATATCCGGAACGGATTTAATGCCACTCTTGCCGGTATGAAAGACGGGAATTTAGGAACGGGGCATATGGAAGATTCTGATAACGACGGTTTATGGACTTCCATGTATCTTGGCGCTGAAGCCTTTCGGTATGCTGTAACCAAATCGCCAGACGCCCTACAAAACTGCCGCGAATCGCTGGAGGCAATGAATCGTTTGTACGCAGTAAATCCTGTCCCGGGATTTCCGGCGCGTTCCTTTGAAAGAAGGGGATTTGCACTTCATGACGTAGACAGGTGGGTACCCGCCTCAAATCCTGAATGGGACTGGAAGTCCACTACCAGCAGCGATGAAGCCATCGGTCACATTTTTGTATTTGGGGTATTGGCAGAACTGGTAGACGATGAAGGTATCAGAACCCGGTCTATTGCTCTGATAGATTCTTTGATGGGGCATATCGTTAAAAATGATCTTTATCTTATTGACTATGATGGAAAACCTACACTCTGGGGTAAGTGGAATCCAAAATATGTAAATGGAATGCCTAAGAATGTGGGCGACAGAAAAATAAATTCCTCCAATATCATTGCTATGCTGCAAACCGCTTATCATTTTACAAAAAAAGAAGTGTATAAGGAAAAAGCCTTTGATTTGATGAATAACTATGGCTACCTCGAAAACCTGATGCGCCCTATGAAGGAAATCGGAACTTCTGATCAGGATGCAGATGACTGGAGTAAGATGCTTTCGGGCAGTTGGAACCATTCTGATGATGAAATGTATTTTTTGGGTTACTGGGGGTTGTATCGTTACGCATTTAACGATACCCTTAAGGAAAAGTTTAAAGCGTCCATCATTGATCA
Source organism: uncultured Terrimonas sp. (assembly GCA_964518685.1). Classification (GTDB taxonomy): domain Bacteria; phylum Bacteroidota; class Bacteroidia; order Chitinophagales; family Chitinophagaceae; genus Agriterribacter. The sequence continues at coordinate 37,439 of CAZFGP010000019.1, read as the reverse complement.
TTGGGAAATGGAACGGCCGGAAAAAGAAGGTGCATGGAATATTTTTACCGCGCTTACCGGTAAAAAGGATTTCGATCTGAAAGAAGCCATCTGGTATTTACAGGAATATCCCCTTGACCTGATTAACTGGACCGTACAAAACAGCGAAAGAAAAGACATAGAACTTATAGCGCCAAACTTCCGGAACCAAACCACAAAGGAAGTGTTGCCCCCGGATGAATTACCAATTCGCCGCCATAATGCAAACCGCTTTTTGCTTAACGGTGGCAATAACGGTTCCAGCGAAAACAGCGCCGGAGATATTTGGCTGCTCCCCTACTGGATGGGGCGGTATCTGGGTGTTATAACTGCACCCTGATGAAGGGCAGGCAGCACAAATTATTTTTGTATGCGGATGAACGGGTCCTCAGGTAACGATCATCCGTATACGATTTAATAAAACTTTAAGCAATTATTTATACATAAGGCACAATTTTGGCGTTTATTTAGGTTTCAAAACAACATACCCTCAACTGTAGAAACCTGCAGATTTAGAAACGTTTTTTATGAAACGCCCGGCCCGGCATATCTTTTTCTTTGCTTTCGCGGTAATCCTTTGCTTACTTGCAGGGATTAAAGGGGAGGCCCAGACCTATTCCGAAGCCATACATTTCAATTCCTTTGAAACAGAGGTTATAAACAAAGCGCTGATCCGATTAAAATGGTCCGTGTCGGGTCGCATCTCTGACAGCCTGGTTTTTAAGATTGAGCGATCTGGAGATGGAAAAGTTTTTCAAGTGCTATACCACATGGCTGTATATGGCATTCACCAACAGGATTTTTTTCAGTATACGGATCCGTTTTTCTCACCCGATTCTAATTTTTACAGGATAACCGAAGTAAGCCTTGGTGAATCTGTACGGTCAGAGGTCCAAAAAATTTATTTCCCGCAACAATCCAGGGCACAAATAACCATTATGCCAAACCCTGTTTTTAATAATGTCTCTCTTATTATTAATGATGAGGGACTCGGCGATATAGTGTGTTTGCTCTATGATATGAACGGAAAAAATATACGCTCTTATCAAATCCGGAAGACAAGCGTCTATATGCAACAGATTTTGGATATGTACAGTGTCCCCAGAGGCGAATACATCCTGAATATCCGCAGTTCCTCAATCAACGAATCCAGAAGAATACTGAAGCAATAGAAAACTTATCTTTGCCGATATGATGAGTAAGAAATCTTTATGGGCGCTTTCTATCGCTGTGCTCGTTCCTGTAATCAGTTTTTTTTTACTGAAATATTTTTCCTCTGAGGCCATCAATATGCCACGCCGGTATTTTTATGATACGGTTCAGTTTAATACCGTTTATGGCAAAACCACTCCTGATACCATCTGGCATAAAGTTAGAAATTTCTCCCTAACCAATCAACTGGGCAAGCAGGTTTCTCTTAGTGATTTGAATGGAAAAATAATTGTAGCGGATTTCTTTTTCACTTCCTGCCCATCTATCTGCCCAACGCTTACACGTAATATGAAACGCCTGCAGGATGCTTTTAACAAAACAGACACGATCGTTCGTTTTCTTTCTTTTACCGTAGACCCTAAGAGAGACTCAGCAGAAAGGCTGAAAAAATATGCTGATCAGTATGGCGTCAATCACGACATCTGGTGGATGCTAACAGGAGATAAAGATGAAATTTACGACATCGCAAAAAAGGAATTCAAAGCCAATATTGCAGACACTAAAGTGGATACCAATTTTATTCATACAGAATATTTTTTCCTTTTGGATAAAGACCGTATTGTACGGGGTTGGTATAATGGTATGGATAGTGTAAATCTGAGCAGGTTAGCGGATGATGTTGTGCTGCTGTTGTTGGAGAAGGATAAGAAGAAGAGAAAATCATGACAGATTGACTTTAACTTTGTAAGAAAGGGTTAACCGTCGTTTAACAATAAAAGGAATACCGGTGCATGTTTATTAAAGATTTATAAACAAATTTGTACCTTATCATACATACCACCATCAGGCAATGCGCTCAGCCACATTAAAATGGATTATGCTCACAGGGGCGGTGGTTATTGGCCTAATCATTGCCGTTCAGTTGTATTGGCTGAACCATAGATATCAGGTCGAGCAGAAACAGTTTGACACCAATGTCATTAAGAGCGTACGGGGACTCTTTGAAGACATTAGGTTATCGGATGATTATGCAAGGCACCTGAAAAAGATAATTACCACACAACCCACGGAGAGCACCTATATCTTTAAAATAGCCAATCTGCCCCATCAGGATAGCCTGATTAACTATCTCACCCACGAACTGATGGCTTTTGATCTGCTAACAGAATGTGATGTGGCCGTGTATGACTTCAGGCAGGACCGCTATATTTTTCAATACCCTATCGTTTTTTCCTCTGCCGAAGATAATAACCCACTGTCTCTGAAAGTATATCAAGCGCCATATCATTACATCCTGTTGCATTTCCCCAGCAGGAGTGAATACATCCTGTCTCAGATGGATCTATGGATTATCGGCAGTATCATATTAGCTCTTGTATTAATTGGATTGGCAGTGAGTCTGTTTTACTTTTATAAGCAGAAATTCCTGATTGAAATACAAAAGGACTTTGTCAACAACTTTACTCACGAATTTAAAACGCCTTTGGCTGTAATGAAGATTGCTTCGGAGGTGCTGGCACAACCCGGAATAGCCAAACAGCCTGAAAGGATGCAAAAATATACTTCTATTATTTCAAATGAAACCGAACACCTTCAAATCCAGGTAGAAAGAATATTGGAAATAGCAGTATCCGGTCAGGCCACTTTAAAAATTAAAAAACAACTCACTCCCGTCAACACGCTCATTGAAGAAGCTATTTCGAAACTTCAGCCTCTTTTGGAAAGAGTGAATGCAAGAATCGAAATAAAAACGGAAGCCGACAATATAGAGGTGATGGCCGATAAAATTCATCTTGAACTGGCTATCGTGAACCTGATTGAAAATGCCATTAAGTATTCTCAAAATCCGCTAATTATCATTGAATCGGGAGTTTATGGTGCGGACAGATATATCGCTATAAAAGATAATGGCGTGGGCATTGACAAAAAATATTTTAAGTACCTTTTCGATAAGTTTTACCGGGTGCCAACCGGCGATATACATAATGTAAAAGGATTTGGATTAGGTTTGAATTTCGTCAAAAAAATAGTGGATGCACATAAAGGACGCATTATTGTAAATAGCGTTCCCGGTATAGGTACAGAATTTAAAATAATTTTACCTGTATAAAATTCATTGATTATGCAAAATATAAAGGGCACTGTACTCCTTGCAGAAGACGATCTGTCATTGGGCTATGTAATTAAAGACAGTTTGGAACAGGAAGGGTATCAGGTAGTGCTCTGTGCCGATGGCGATCAGGCATTGGAATATTTTCAGAAAGGGGAATTTGATATTTGTCTGCTGGATATCATGATGCCGGTTAAAGACGGCTTTTCTGTAGCGCGTAAGATCAGACAGAAAAATGATATAATCCCCATTCTTTTTCTCACCGCTAAATCATTGGAAGAAGACAAATTGAAAGGCTTCTCTCTTGGAGCAGACGATTATATCACAAAACCATTCAGCATGAAAGAACTCCTGATGCGAATGGATGTTTTCCTGCGCCGGACAAAAAAATTATTTTCAGAAGACATTCACGAATTTAATATAGGCAAGAGTCGTTTTTCCTATTCCGACCTTAAAATTTATCATGGAGAAGAAATTTCTAATCTGACCCAAAAGGAAGCTGACTTGTTGAAATTTTTGTGCGAGCATCCTAACCGAATTTTAAAACGGGATGAAGTATTGCTGAACGTATGGGGAAAAGACGACTATTTTCTGGGGCGAAGCATGGATGTTTTTATTACCAAATTGCGTAAACATTTCAAATCCGATGCCGATATAACCCTGGAAACTATTCATGGAGTGGGGTTTCGTTTTAACACACCGGTTTAGCATGGAATTAATAGAGATTCTGCCCTTTTCATGACAGAGAAGAAGGACGCTTCTTAAACAAAAAATCAGGCGGCAAGAAAAAACAAGGTTAGACCCAAAGATGAAGATTTACAACTATTGTTCATTAGGACGGATGGCACCTATGCCTATTACATAGTAAAAACAATTATTTGAAATTCAATGAAAAATGTAGTATCTTGAAGGGACACTAAAAGTTCTTTTTATGATACACCTAACAATTTCCCGCATAGCCATCTGGCTGCTGGCCGTGGTTATGGTATTCTTCGGTATCATACATTTCACTAATCCCAATGAAATGCTCAACTATGTACCGTTGTATCTTCCAAAAGGAATCATGTGGGTTTACATGGTAGGAGTGGCTTTTATCTTCACAGCCCTGGCTTTTTTCACTAATCGGTTTGTATCCATTGCCGGTTACCTTCTGGGTGGACTACTGATTGCATTTGTTCTGCTGATCCACATCCCCAATCATTTACATTCGGGAGATCCGCTTATGCGTCAGATGGCGCTGGTAAATGCTTTGAAGGACACGGCAATTGCAGGTTTTGCCATGTATATAGCCAGCATTGCGAGGCACCAACGACTAAAAGATTCTAAGCAATAAAGTGCGGTCTGCCAGCCTCTCTGCACAACGTTCTATCGAACGGTGAAGGGATTACTAATGCTCAAACAAAAATGAATGATTCCCATTCTATTCGTATTATGAAAGTTAAAGAGACTGCATGCAGGAATCAAATAAAGGCTCTCCCTATTATTATTCTGCATCTGCTACGTCTTTGTCTCTTATCTTCCTGTTTTCATATTCTTCTGTGATTTCCCATTTCCAGCGGTTATGACTCCATAGATACACTTCGGGTTGTTTGCGGATCACCTCTTCGAGATAACGTACATATTGCAGGGTGAGTTCGCCCTCCTTCATTTCTGCTGGATTCATACTGGCTAACCTTGTTTCCACTACATAGTAACCTCTCCTGGGTTTGTAAAATCGCGCAAATACCACCCCCACATTATTGACTCTTGCATTTTTTTCCGGACCGGTTACAAAAGGCGTCCATCTCCCAAAAAATTTCACCCAATACGCCTTTGCCGGGTTACCGGGATTTTGATCGGCAACCAATCCCATCATGTATTGTTGATTGCGGTACGGGATCATGGCATTACGCATATCGGTAGCCGGTAGCAGGATGGATCCTGTCTTCTCCCGGAAATATTTAAAAAGCCGATCTACTATTTTGCTGCCTATGGGCATATATACCACCAAAAAAGAATAGGGCAACTCCCGCGCAACCCGCACATTCACCCACTCCCAGTTAAAATTATGTCCTAAATGCACCTGGCAGCTTTTACCGGTAGCAAACAACTCTCTGAAAATGGCAGGATCAAACTGAACTCTTTTTCGCAAACTGCGTTCACTCATAGAAAGTAACTTAATCGCCTCCAGGAAAGTATCGGTAAAATTTCTGAAAAATCTTTTAATGATGCGTTTTTTTTCCTGCTCCGTTTTTTCAGGAAAGGCAATCGTCAGGTTTTTCATCAACACCTTTCTGCGATAGCCAATCACATAGTATAGCAAAAAACTGATGCCGTCGGATAGCCTGTAAATAACCCATAAGGGCAGAAAGGAAATCAGGTACAACAGACCAAGGATGAGGTAATACATGAAGCGATAAGAAAATTTGAGTTTTAAGATTTGAAATGAAAACGAAAGTGTTACAACACAATATTCTGGGTTCTGTCACTTTTATAGGGATAATCCGTATTGAAATGAAGTCCTCTGCTTTCGTGTCTGAATTCCGCAGATTTCACAATCAGGTATCCCACAGTAATCATGTTGCGTAACTGACAAAGCTGAGGGGAAATTTCTGTTGATTTATATAGATTTTCTGTTTCTTCATGTAGCAGATCCAAACGGCGCATGGCTCGCGCAAGCCGCGTGTTGGTTCTTACAATACCCACATAATCACTCATCAGCAACTGCAGTTCTTTCAGGCTCTGGGTAATTAGGATCATCTCTTTCGGAGCAGTTGTACCTTCCGTTTTCCAATCGGGCAGAGCCTTCCTGTTCCAATCTTCCCATTTCCCGCCAGCCTCATTCCTTATTGCCCGCACAGCATCCAAGTAAGCCCGGTGGGCGAATACCATCGCCTCCAGCAAAGAATTACTGGCCAAACGATTAGCGCCATGAAGCCCTGTGGAGGCACATTCACCGGCCGCATATAAATGACGGATGGAAGTTCTTGCCCACTCATCTGTTTTTATGCCACCGCAACTGTAATGTGCAGCAGGCGCAACGGGTATGAGATCTTTTGAAACCTCTATCCCAATGGACCGGCATTTTTCATAAATATTGGGGAAATGCCGAAGAAAATTTTCCTGATCCATGTGCCGGCAATCCAGCCATACATGCTCCGTTCCGGTTCTCTTCATTTCATTATCAATTGCCCTCGCCACAATATCACGGGGAGCAAGGTCTTTTCTTTCGTCATACCTCTCCATAAAAGCCTCTCCATCGTTGTTGCGTAAAATTCCTCCGTCTCCTCTTACTGCCTCGGTAATCAAAAACGATTGTCCTTTAATTCCTGCTTCATATAAGGCGGTAGGATGAAATTGAATAAATTCCATATTTTCTATTCTCCCTTTAGCTCTATATACCATTGCTACCCCATCGCCGGTAGCGATCACCGGGTTGGTAGTGGTGCGATACACCTGCCCATTGCCGCCGGTAGCCAAAAGCGTGATGGCTGCAGAAACCGTTTCTATTTTACCGGTACGGAGATTTAACACATACACGCCAAAGCATTGAATATCGGGGGTGGACTTGGTAACCAGATAGCCCAAATGGTGCTGCGTAATAATATCTACCACAAAACAATGGGTAACCACCTCAATATTAGGCTGCAATCTCACCGTTTCCAGCAGCGCTCTCTCCATTTCTTTTCCGGTTACATCTTTGTGATGCAGGATACGGAATTCACTATGTCCACCTTCTTTTCCCAATGCATAATCCCCATTCTTTTCCTTATCAAATTCTGCGCCCCAGGAAATAATTTCTTTTATTCGCTCCACCCCTTCTTTCACCACAATCTCCACTGTTTTCTCATTACACAGCCCATCCCCCGCGATCAGGGTGTCTTCAATATGTTTTTCAAAACTATCGTTTTGATGATCCCAAACACCGGCTACCCCACCTTGCGCGTATTTGGTATTGGTTTCTTCCGAAGTGGTTTTTGTAAAAATGGTGACTTTTTTTTCAGGGCATTCTTTTGCTACTTTTAAAGCATACGTAAGCCCGGCGATGCCCGATCCTATAACAAGAAAATCAGTTTCCATAACGATTTATCCAATATTTCCCGCAAGATAGGAAGGGGAATCTGTCCTGCCAACGGACAAATTGTTTGGCTTGTCAAATCGCAACCTGTCAGGTTTCATTCCGGCTACGGTCAGTATAGCGTATTAAATGAAGTAACACACTGTTTCACGGAGCCAATGTATTCAAAACTTTCTCATTGATCCTTACCGGATACTTTCTTTTCAGCCGTTGTATATATGCTTCCTCAAGCATAATCTGATAGTCATTAATTACGGTTCCCCTGGCTTCTTCGAAACTCTTTTGTTCCCGTTGCGGGTAAACCTTCGTTATATACATAAAACTGAAGGAACCATTCTCTATATTTTCTACAGGTTTTGTTACATATCCCGGCTGAATACTCCTGTCTGCACCGGGGATTTGCTCTAATTCAAATCGTGTGGAATCAGCAATGATTTTACCGGAAGTACTTTCAGTCAATGACCTCCAGTTCCGGCTGTAATTTCGAATATCTTTGATTACCTCCACTGCTGTCAGGCTATCGGCAGTTGTAATAAAAATCACTCCCGCACTGGGACCCCAAACATAGTTCTTCAAATGCTTCTCATAATACTGTTTTAACCCTTCATTATCTTTTGCCGCTTTGCTCCATACCTCTCTTTCCATGATTTCAAATAATAGGTTCCCATCAGAAAACTCATTCATCTTATTTCTGAAATCAGCATTATAGAGTTCAAGATTATTTTGATAATATGAGGTAGCAGAACGGACAACAAATTGTTTCATCAGGTCAGCGTACGGGAAAGGAAGCAAATACTTATTTTTGACCGACCGGAGAAACTCCAGCCAGTCTACAACTGTCTTATCCTCCCTGTCTACTGAAAACAATACTGTTTTTTCAGCAATATTTCCCTGTGGTATGAAAGTGTCACGCCACAAAAAGCTATCGCTGACCTGCCATAAAACAGTATCTTTCAACCACCGTTTTTTATAATTTACAGTATTTAGAATATGCTGAGTAAATTGATCCTTCCCCTGGACTATCCTGCCATCCTGTATCACCTCTTCTTTAAATAAACGGTCTGCCTGCTGGCTGTTATCACTTACAGGTATCCTGCGGATTCGTTTCAGGATATGGATACCAAATTCCGTTTCAACCGGAAGGCTTACCTCTCCATCACTATTTAGGGAGAACACTGCCTTTTCAAAAACAGGATCATATCTGCCCACGTTAATATCCGGGATCACCCCTCCGGTTTCGTAAGCATTTCTTTCGGAACTGTACTTTTTAGCCAAAGAAGAAAAATCAGTTCCCTGGCGAATTGCATTATATAACGAGTCGGCTAATACCCTATTCGCCAGTCTTTCTTTTTGCGACGAATGTGGAGAGTACCCCAGTAATATCTGCGCTACACGTACTTTACCCCAGGCCTTTCTTTCCTCCGTTTTTTTAAAGATATGGTAACCGGCGCTGCTTTTATAAGAAGCAGAAAACTCTCCTTCCTTAAGTGAATAGACGATATTCTCAAATTCATACGGCAAAGAAAATACCGTGATAAAACCAATATCTCCCTTATTAATACTAACTGATGGATCTGCTGAACAGGCTAATGCAATTTCAGAAAAGTTCTCTCCATTTTTCAATGCGGCATAAGCCTTACTGATCTGCTTAAAGGCAGTTAAAGTATCCTTTGTCTCCCCTTCAAAAGAATCATTTTCGCCGAATGAAATAAATATATGAGAAATCCGAATGTCTTTTTGACTGCGGAGAAATGCCTCCCTGATCAGCGATTGCACTAATTTTTTATCCGTTAGATAATCTGCTTCGATTTGTTGTCGAAAGCTAAGCAGATCTGCCTTTTGTTGAGAAAGGGTATCCAACTTCTGATCCCTGGCAGCCTGTACCTTAAGTTTAAACGCAATATACAGATCAAGATAGTCATGCAACGATTGCAGATTGCTGCTTTCCAAATTGTTTTTATGATACGCATCTAAAAACTCCTGTTTATCCACTTTATGTTTTCCATAAGAAAAAAGAGTCTGAGACATAAGGTTCGTCTCCGACATAAAAAAAATCATCAGGATAAATAGTCTTTTCATCAGCATATCAGATCATTGAAATATAAGCCCCTTTTCATCGTACCGCTATTCCACTCCACCTATCCTTAACCTCCTTTCATCTTCACCTCTAAAAAATCATCTAACTGTTCGTGGTTCAACTTTTTGGCAATGATATTTTTATCTTTATCCAGCAGGTATAGAACAGGAGTTTGATACACATCATACAATTGTTTATAGCCTGCCTTATTCGCAGCATATTCTGCTTCTTTTACTTCGGGCAGTTGATATACATGCGTCCAGCCCTTCAGTCCATGCTTATGAATAAAATTAAGCCAGGACTCTTTCCCGCCATCAGTCATCACGCCATATATCTTAATTCCTTTCTGCTTCCATTTATGCTGATACAGGGAGTCGAGCTGAGGCACTTCCTTTTGACAATGCCCACAGGTTGGATCCCAAAAGCAGATAACCAGGTAAGGCGCTTTAACACTATACAATGGAGCGGACTTACCCAATGTATCCACCATATTCATATCGGCAGCCTTTTCACCAATCAAGTTAGCCATCAGGCTATAAGCCCTGTCAAAAACAGCTTTCTTATATTTTTCATTAAGCCAGTAATCCGCCTTTCCGGTAGCATAATACCGCTCAAACAGATTCACAAATACGGCATCCTGCCCCATGTAAACGGGGTTAATGTATTTTTCTGTAAGTGTAGCCAGGATGTATTTGAACATTTCCTTGTTGCCTATGGATGCATCCAATATCTTATTGGCTTCCCTGCTGAGGGTATCCGCATGTTGCACCAGCACATTATTGAAGTAGCGTTGCAAGCGGGTTTCAAAAACGGGCGTTCTAACCAGACGCTCATCTTTGAAGGAAATTCCATCCCAATAATGTTGCTTATAATATTGATAAGCAAAAGAAGAATCGTATTTGCCACCTGGTTGATGCGCCGCATCGGGCACCCTGGGTTCCTGAAGAATACGAAAGATCGAACTGAGCAGATGGTTTGGATGATCCTTAATAAATTGTTCCCGGTATTGGGTTAAGGAAAGGTTCAGATTAGCTATCTCTGATCTAATCTTTACAGAATCAGAGGAGTGCGGATTCGCTTTCAACTGATTTTGCAGCGTGGCAATTGCCATTCCTTTTGTGCGGGCAAGATTTTGATACGACTCAAAAAGTTCATTGTCTGTAGAATTGGCGTACACGGTTTTCCCGATAATATCTGAAGTATCCGCAGTAACAGAAAAATGCTGCTGCTTATCCACCAATATTTCAAACCAGCCGTCCTTTTGAGGATAAATAACCATATAAACTCCTCCAAACAACTTCTCCTTACCGGAAAAAACAACCTCACCCTTGCTATTGATTTTGGCAGAATCTACAATATACTGTTTACTGCCATAGTGATGTCCCAGGTACAAAAAACCATTAGTAAAAGGCTTAACCGTAACCTTTATCTGATAACCCGTTTGGGCAGCAACTGAAAACCATGCCAGTAATCCTGCAATAATTAGAAAAATGTGTTTCATACCACCTCATCTGTATTGCCTGCAAATCTATCCAAAAAGGAATTTCATACAGATTAATTAACGTATTATTCAATCTTTGCCGCCCATTGGGTGCAATGACCTTCCGCCATAACCGGACCCTTAAAAAGCAAGCACCCGCCGCATGCAGTTTGATTTTGCCAGGGGATATACAAACTACAGTTGCTGCACGTATTCCCTGGCACCGCCGACTTGTCTACATAAGCAAATCTTTTACGCTTGTCCAACTCCTCCGCGCTCACTCCTGTAAAATCGTGGCACGGATCGGAAGAAGATGGAGTACCGGTTTTATTCGTTTCCGGTTTCCCACTTTCTCCGCAGCTATTCAGCAGGAGCATGCCACCCAAAAGTGCAGCGCTTTGACCAGCTACCTGATGCAGAAATTTTCTTCTTGAATAATCTTTATTTTGCATCACTTTTATTTTTTGTTCATAGTGGAATATAAAGTCTTTAAATCTTCCAGCGCTTTGGCATTATCTTTCCCGGCTGTTTCTCCTATAGTTTTTAATTTCTCCTTGGTTTGATCGTCTGTACCCTGCGCATTTTGCAATCCTGCGCTCAATCCCTTTATAATAGCAGCCTGGGCCCCTTCCAGTCCGGTTACAACGCTTTGAGAAGCGCGTTGTAAAAGATCTGTAATTTGAGTTTTTTGACTGCGTGCTCCAATAATTTCTGATAGTTCCTGATAAAATTTTGTCTTCCAGTCTTCAGCTTTTGTATTAAATCCTTCTTTTATCAACCCATCTAATAATGCAGGAGAAGAACCTAATTCGGAGCTTAATACTGCAGCCCTAAACCACTTGCTTTGCCCGTGCCGGGAAATCACCCTTTTCAAGGCCCCGAGTGCAGACTCATCCCTGAATTGTCCCACACTGAACGCTGCCTGATAGGCAACCCGTAAAGAAGTATCGTCAATAAGCTGTTGTAATTCTTGGAGGCATGCCGGAAATCTTTCAGACAAAATAGCTGCATTTTCTCTAACACCGTGCGCTGCATCCTTTAGCGCAGCTTTTACAATATTGGCATCTAATGCCCCTAGTCCTTCCAACACATATAAAGCGGCTAACCTGGTACGTGCATCACTGCTTTCATTAAATAATTGTTTTGCCTGAGGAATCACGGATCTGTCTTGTCTTTCCAGCAGCAGCCGTTGTGCTGTAGTACGCCACCACTGATTTTTATGAGACAGCGTAGCAATTAATTGTTCTGAAGAAGCTTCTTTTAAATTGGGTTTTCCCGTTTTTCGTTCCTTTTCATTTTTGGAAACGATTCTATAGATCCTGCCCATATTGTTTCCTGCATCAAAATCCATATCTTTCTGCAGATCTTCAGGTATAGACAATGGGGTTTCAATATGCTGACGATACATATCAATTAGATACAAATGGCCATCCGGACCTACTGAAAAATTAGCAGGTCTAAACCAGGAGTCTGTGGAAGCCAGAAATTCCTTATCCTTTTCCTGTTCTCCTCTTTTTGCCACCAGGTAAGGCTCATCTCCTGACTCAGAAAGAATATCCCGATGTACCAAATTGCCTGCTACATCTGCGGTAAAAATATTTCCATAATATGCTTCGGGATACACATCTCCGCCATAAAAGGTACCTCCTGATGCACCGGTAAATTTATCTCTGGCGTATTCCACTCTATCCAGATTATTTTCCTGAAAATCTTTGTTGCGGCGGTCTGTACGTACCTGTCTCCAATGCGGAGTTTCTGACTTTTGGTACATATCCAGATCATGATCGGAAATATTTTGGATAGCTGACTTAAGGCTTGAGGGCAGATAAGGATTTCTTTCAAGATACCGTCTGGGAGCAACTACCTGCCTGATATGAAGGGTATTATTGGTAAAAAAGCGATGTCCCCAATCGTCAATAGCCAGGCCAAATTGCCCGGGACCGGTGGTCAGTTCGTATTGATCCCGGTCAAGCCTGAAACGGAAGTCTGCTCCACGCATCTGCAATTTAGGGGCATCGGGTTTTCGGGTAAAACTGATTTCGCCCGCCTGACCGTTGTTATTAGCATATATCCAATTATCAATTCCGAAACGAAGATTGGTAATTTGGGCTTCCTCATTACCGGTGAAGAAGCCGGTGAACAGGATTTCTTTCTGATCTGCACGACCATCTCCATCAGTATCTTTAAAATACAGAATATTGGGAGCAGCGGCAACCAGCAATCCTCCTTTCCAGGGAAGAATACTTGTTGCTTCTCTGAGGCTATCTGCAAATACGATAGACGTATCAATTCGACCATCGTTATTCATATCCTTCAACAATAATATTTTATCCTTCCCTTTTACGGAATCCGGCTTATAAGCATCTAACATGCTAACGGTATATGCATTTCCCTCTTCATCAAATTCCAGATCTACCGGATCTATGATGTAGGGCTCTGCTGCAAATATTTCGGCACTGAAATCTTCGGCAAACTGAAAAGTTTTCATGGATTCTTCGGGCGATAATGGCCCGGGATAAAGGGGCTTCTCTTTGCAGGAAGAAAAGAAAATAATTGCCATCAGGGTGATACCCGCATATACGCTGTCTTTTAATCGGCTTTGGGAGAAATCAATCATAATATTAAAGTTTAAATAGCTTTTTTGCATTTTCATATAATAGTTTACGTTGTGTTGGTTTGCTACAATAGTCTCTGATGGCTTTTATATCATCGGCTCCTGAACATTCACCGGACGCAACAGTACCAAAAATATCGGCACAATCGCTGCCATAGACCAATTTATCTTTGTGTTTTTCAAGAAACATTTTTGCATGTTCCGGATCCCGTGTGAGTGCATTAAGACCCGAACCAGCTGACAGGTCGCCATACATATTGGCATAATCATTCAGATAGCGATCGGTAATTCCACCGGCAATTACATTTCCTTTAGGATATAGAACCGATTGGTCTTCGTGGTTTCTGTCAATATTAGCCCACCAGGTTTGGGCATGTCCGATAAAGTTCACCTTCGGATATTGCTCTAATATCTTATAAAACCGTTCAAAACCATAATTGTACATTCCAAATTGCCAGTGCATCAATACGGGTACATCATAATGCTGAGCCAGATGATAGATTTTATGCATCTCGGGAGAATCACATTCTACCCCAAATTTTAATTCCCCTATCATTACAGCGCCTAACTTCAGATATTTTTCGATTTCATATACAGCGTCTGGCGCATCCGGTACAGCACAAGCCCCAAAAAGATAATTTTTTTTATGCTGTTTTGCAAATAAATAGCTCTCTGCATTACCTCCTACCTGTGCCTGCAAACCGTTGGATACTCCCTGATGCGTTGACGCCGAATTGACCGGTCTCCCCGAAGGGAGGAGAATAGTGGTGGTGATACCCATTGCCAGCTGATGGGCAATCATTTGCTCATCGGTACGGGCATGATAATGAACATGTTGATGAATATCAATAATGGGTTCTTTTTTCAGGAGTTCATCATCCCCTTTCAGCCGGAAAGGAACCACACTTCCTAAAGCCAGCACACTTGTTTGTGCCAGAAACTTTCTTCGGGTATTGTTGCGTGTTATCTTTTTCATTCATGTATCTTTAATAATAATTCTTTCTGCTATCTCTCATCCTGTTTCGGCCAGTGCTCCGGCAATTGCAATGACCACACATCATTCACCAGAGGAGGCACCATTCCTCCTGCAACCCATATCTTATCTTTAAATACAAAAGCAGAGAGTTCGTGACGTTCCTTCCATGCCGGCAGAGCTGTATATTGTTTCCATTCCTTTCCGTCTTCGGAATACCATACGTCCGACCAGTTTTTGTACGGATTGTTTGACCAGCCACCCATCACCCAAATCCGGTTGCGGTACACTACACTGGAAAACCATATGCGTTCATGCCAGGGTGCATCTGCCACTTTTATCCAGTGAACACCGTCTTCAGAACTCCACACATCGTTCATTGCAAAATATTCCGGCACATAATTTCCTCCTCCAAAGAGATATATCTTACCGTTTAATACTACCGCCTGATGATAGGCCCGCGGAGGCCAACCGGCATCCGATGTCGCCAACTTCCAGTCTTTGCCGTTAGTGGTAAACCACACATCGTTTTTCAAACTCCTCTTATCTCCGAAATAATAATTCTCCGTTCCTCCCAACAGCCACAACTTTCCTTTAAATACTACTGTTGCAGCGGCAATCCTTGGCGTCCAGGCAGCAGAAGCCGTATTTAACTTCCATTGTATTCCATCTTTGGATGACCATACTTCATTGCTGGCGGAATGTCCCTCCAGCCTGCCTTTGTACCATCCGCCCATCATCCACATTTTGTTCTTAAAAGTAACCGACATAGGGAGATCGCTGTGAAGCCAGGGAGCTTTCTCAGTCACCTTCTTCCAGTCCTTCCCATCAGCTGAACTCCATACATCTCTTGGCGGCGCATCGTACGAATTAAACCATCCTCCAAAAATCCACATTTTATTATTAAAAACCACTTCCCCCTGCGAATCTCTGGGCTGCCAGGCTGCATTAGATTGCTCCAATACCCAACCGGGAGTTTTCATTTGCGCATAAATGAAAAAACAACCTGATAATACGGTCAGGATAATGCTGAAAATTATTTTCTTAATAACGCCTAAATCCATTAGTTTGTGTTAACGTACACGAAAATACTATTTTATACCCAACAATATGCATTATAAATTTGAAATTGCATTTGCGGTAAAACTTCTGTCTTACAGATACGGCTATTTTACCGGCATCAACAAGACTTCACTCACATCAAACATAGAACCCTCCTCCCTGTCTGCACCAGATTTCAAAACAACAGTCGCCGTACCCGGTTTCAAGCCTATTGATCCTACTTTTTTTGTGCGATAGGTAAACCAGGAACCTGTTTTTTCCACTTTGCCTTTTATTTTTTTGTCCCCGATCATTAACTCAAAAGATTTTCCGGCTGCCGCATCCGAAACCGACCATTTGAGATAAACTTCGTATTTGCCTTTCTTTTCAACATTTACTTTCCAGATAGCCTTATCTTTTGCATCAAACCAACCAAAAGCTTTCCATTCCGGCATGTATTTAATTTGGTTGCCTTCTGTAGCTGCTAACCAGGAGTGTAAATAATACCCACCGTCTTCTGCTTTCCGAATCAGATCCTGGTGATTATCATCAGGCCTTTCATCCTTAAAGGAAACCGGTAATAAGGCCTCTACGGTTGCCATTATCACATCTACCGTTTCCGGCGCTAATGGCATTGGCTTATCATACCAATACATATTCCCTTCTGCTTCGTAGCCTCCTTCTTTCAGGATTCGTTTTGATGGAATATAACAGGGAACATCATTGGCATAAGCATTCGTCCATAATCGTTCAGCGCCATATTTCTCCTTAATGAAAAAGGAATAATCAACCACCACTTCACCTGCCATATTAACCATGGCCATTTTATTATCGAAATTCCAGATTTGAATCGGATAATCGAGTGCAGATGGAATTACTTCGCCTCTTATCAACCGTTCAAGAGTAAGCCTCGCCTCATATCCCTGCACGGTATTTTCCTTCGACAACCGGATTAATTCAGGAACCGGATAAAGTTCCTGAAAAGGTAGCTTAATCCATTCCATTCTCCCTGACGGGGGGGAACTAAGCGATTGAAACTGCGCCGTAAGTAACTTATCTACATTGTCTGCAATTTCTTTACCATGTTGTTGCACATCATTTATAGTTCCTCTGGGAGCAGGATTGGCATCTCCGGCAGTACCTAAGGAAATAAGTGCAGTAACGCCCGGATGCCGTTCCTCTATAACCCGGTGCGCTTCTGCAATCCAGTCGCCATGAATCTTGTGCATATCGCCACCCAAAGTAGTGCCATGACAGGCATAATTAACAAATACCGCCCTTAAAGCGCCATCCGGATCAGTAACTTTCAACATGGGCAGGGCCACATCTACAGGGCCGCCTTTGGTTCTACGGTTGGCTGCAAATAAAGCCTGCCCTTGTCCCCAACTAACATACGCAGGTTTTCGGTTATTCAGTGCGGCTGTCGCCACCTCTTTCAGCTTCTGAGTAAGCCATTCTGTATATTGAACTATATGGTTTAACTGATCGAGAGACAACAAAGAATCTGAAAATTGTTTAGACCGGTATTGCAGAATATTAATGAGATTTCCAATTTCGGGACCACCATGGGTATGGGAGGCAAAAATGGCAATTTGAGAAGGGGCAATACCCTTTTCTTTTGACAGATAATTTACCAGCTGTTGCGTGATATGCCAGGTAATCCCCACCAGGTCAACAGTAATCATTACGGTTGGGCTTTGGCTATTGGCGCCAAAGACAATCGCCTTTGCTGATAAAGGTTGCAAGACGCTATCGGCCTCTGTGCTTAATCTTGCAGCATAGCCCGACATCCGGACAGGAAACTCCGGCGTTATATCTACGCTGGCAACCCCCACTTCCATAGTTACTCCTGGATCAATTTTCAATTGAGAAAATACCGGCTTTTCAGACAACAATACAACCGCTAAAATTAAAAAAGTGCGAGGAAACCAATTTTTGCTACGATAACAACTTTTTATTAACACTGCGCTCATAGTCGTATGATTTTAATGCAAATAAAGTTAAAACTAACCACATCTAATTTACAAATCAATCCCATCTTATTTAATTCATTATACTCCCTGCTTAAGAAAGGTCAGGAGATCTGCCATTTGTTGCTTACTGATTTTTTCTTCCCATCCTGCAGGCATAGCAGATATCCCAAGCGCTCTCAGGGATTGAATGTCCTGCCTGGCAATATTGCTAACCTTTCCATTAGCATCCGAAACTGTAATACCTGTAGGTGTTTCATTGGTTATAATGCCTTGTATTGTTGTTGCATTATGTAATACAATTTCCCAGGTGTCGTATCCATAAGCAACGGTACGGTTAGGATCTAAAATATTGATCATAATGTCGGCTGG
Source organism: uncultured Terrimonas sp. (assembly GCA_964518685.1). Lineage (GTDB taxonomy): Bacteria > Bacteroidota > Bacteroidia > Chitinophagales > Chitinophagaceae > Agriterribacter. Next base: position 19,575 of record CAZFGP010000019.1, on the reverse strand, counting down.
AGCCCAGGCATGTACTGTTCCTAAATCAGGACCAAAGGCCCTGCCCAATTTTCCACCCATCTGATGGCAAACTGCACAATTTTCCTGAAAAATCATTTTTCCTTTTCCCCCATCACCCTTCAAAGAGAGTGCAGACTGATATGACTGTACAACATCTTTTAGTTGATCATCCTTTTTTGAGAAAAGCTCACGGGAACGCATTCGAAGCGATACATTTCCCAACGACCTCAATCGTACACTTTGCACCCAATTAATATCAGCAAGATTCACTCTTCCTGATTCGATAGCATCCAACAACAATTTTATCCGCTCATCTGTCATCAGACAAACATTAACAACTGCTGTTCTCACTCCCGGAGAGAAGGAAGTCCATTGGGAAAGGAAATACTGACTGACAGCTGTCCCTGGAATTTGTTTAAGAGTGTTAACTGAAGCCAATTGCACTTGCAATGGTTCTTGTGGATTGATCAGACTTTTTAGGGTTTCTTCATACGGTTTAGGATTTTGCAATGCCAGAAAACTGATAGCAAGCGCTCTTTGTTCATCCGTAACAGTGGTATCTTTTATCGTCAGAAGTGCTTTTTGCATGGCAGAAAATGCGGATCTCTCACCCGTTAAACCTATAGCCTGTAACATATCGAGGGCTGCACGCTGTACCCCAGCCAATGGATGATCTAAACAATTTTCTATCAGAATTGGTCTGCTTATTTCTATCCCTTTTGGCAAATCCCTTCTTCCCTTTAAGCCCTGCGCTAATCCCTCCAGCAAAGGTGTCTGCCAGTGAGATTGCGGCGTTACTTTTACAGTTGCCTTTTGAATAAACTGATGCATGATTGCTGACTCCTGACTCGTTCCAATAATAGCTCCCAGTCGTTGCACTAAGGAAGCATATGCAGGATTAGCCGGATCAAATTTTTCCAGCACTACATTTAAGAGTTCTATTGCATTGGAAGAAGAAGCGCTCAGAGCAGCAATCTGCATCCAGGAATTTTTAATATCATTAAAAAGCAACTGCTGCCGCAGTTTATCTGCCTGGGGTGTGTTGATCATTCCCAGGGTAAGCAACAATTGGAGTTTCACTTTGGCCTCCGGATCATCCTGCAGATTCATCAGCGCCGTGGTTATTACTTCACTATCATTCAAATGCAATTCGGCAAGTTGAATTGCATTTTCTCTGATTCCCGCTTCAGGATCCTGTAACGCACCTATAATTATTTCCGGCGTAAGCCTATCCATCCCCTCCAGGGTCCACAGGGCATGTAGCCGACCCATTGGAGACTGTTCATTGATTGCCATCTTCTTCAGTGCGGGTACTACCTGCTCATCCTTTCGATCCACCAGCAGTCGCTGGGCATTTAGCCGCCACCAGATATTTTTATCCGCCAGCTTTTCAACCCAGGTTTCAGGAGTAGCATTTCCCAGGTTGAGCCCACCCGTCCACTCAGGTGCAGTACTTCCTTTTGCCGAAATACGATAAATCCTTCCCTTATGGGTTCCATTATACAAATCAACTGTATCCAGCACTTCTTTAGCCATAAACTCAGGACCTTCTATCACCTGCCGGTAAAAATCAACAACATATAAGGCGCCGTCGGGTCCGATATAGGTATTTACCATTCGCGAATAGGCATCTGTGGAAGCCAGAAATTCCTTCTTTTCAAAAACAGGCTCTGCTTTATCTGTCACTCCATTGGAAACGAGAAAATCTGCATGCAGGATATTGCTTGCCGGCTCACACACGAAGACTGCATTATCGTTGTATTTTTCAGGGAATGCCCCTCCAAGATAGGACACAATTCCACAGGCTGAAGTAAACACCCCAATATTTGTAAGCATCTGGTATTCCGGATTACGGGTGATGGGAAACACTTTCTTATGGTCGGCCAGGGTTTCAATTGCACTTGTCACAGTCAAAGCAGGATTACGGCGCAAATAGCGGGAAGCAATAACATTTTGAAAAATATGGTTGCTGTTATTCACTAAAAGGTGGCGACCCCAAACATCAAAAGTTTGTCCAAATTGAGTTTGACCCGATAACCCTTCTAATTGGTGCAATTCGGGACGAAAACGTAAAGTACTTTCAGGGATCTGCACAGTAGAAGAGTCCGCTCCAAAATGAATCATTCGTCTGCCACCTACGGGTAAATCGGCCAGGTAAATCCAGTTGTCTAACCCATATTCGGGATTATTTACGTTAGCCTCCAGATTGGTAGTATCAAATCCGGTTAACAACAGCTGCCTTATGTCGGCTCTGCCATCATTATCTGTATCTTCAAAATAATATACATTAGGCGGATCCGATACTATAGCTCCGTTTTTCCATCGCATGATACCTGACGGAAGAATCAGCGAATCAGCAAAAACAGTACGCTTGTCCATTTTGCCATCGGCATTGGTGTCTGAAACCAGGATCACTTGTCCGATACCGGATTTGTTGAAAGGAACACCGGTCATCTCCACCACATACATCCTGCCATATTCATCAATCATCATGTCTACAGGATCCCGAATTATCGGTTCACTTGCCAGCAATTCAATCTGAAATCCATCTGCAATTTGAAAAGTGGCAAGATCGTTTATGGCTGACTCACTGAAAGGGGAGGGCCTGTTTTGCTGATGGCACCCCATTAAACCAGCGAGAACAAGAATAAGGAAACCTAATAATAACTTATGTTTCATTTTCTGTAATGTGACGTATTTGATATCTGAAAATTAAACCCAAATACAATATACCGATTGCATTATCTACCTATTCTGCCGTAAGTCTTCATCGCTGATGATTTGGATAGATGCCAAGTTTCTCTGCTTCTTTTACCGCCTGATCAATAATTATTTTTTCAATAGCCGGTGCATAGGGTGTAGTAAACACGGGCGACATCGTTACTTCATAGCCGCCCTCTGTGAGCATTTTTGCTGTTGGGATGTACGACATGATGTTGTTACTATAGCCAAAAACAAAGATCTCCTGACCAAAGATACCTTTCAGATCAACCGAATATCCCACGGTAAGTTCACCGCCAAAGGTGAAGATGGGCTGCCCTCCCAGATTCCAGACCTGAACCGGATACCAGGGATAGGAAGACAACAATGACTCTCCTTTTTCAAGGGTATTCAGAAAGCGTTGTGCCTTTCTTTTCAGATAGGAGGGGTACGCCGAGGCGGAGGAGTCATTGATGATCTGAACTAATTCCTCTATGGTGGGCGGTTGCTTTTCAAAAGGTAAATTGATTTCTGAATAGGTTACTGAAAGCCGATTATCTAATGGTTTCATTTTTTCATCAATGACTGCCTCAACTGCCGCAGCCAGTTCTTTCCCATATTGTCTGGCCAGTACAATGGTTCTGCGAGGCAACGGATTTTGATCTCCACCCGCACCCTGAAAAAACAAAGCCACAGCTCCAGGGAATGTTTTCTCTAATTCCATTTGTGCAAAGCCTGCATAATCGCCAGACCACTTATAAACGCTCAGTGTCGTAGGATGACAGGCATACCCGAAGAGGATTGCTATAATTTTATTATTATCATCTGCAACTTTTATTACTGGAACCGCATAATCATTAGGCCCATTTAGATGAGTTGTTACAGTTAGCTCAGATTCCTTGTTGGTATGCCTGTTCACCTGGAACCTGGTTATTCCATTGCCTGAATAAAGATGCGCGGGTCTCATTTTACTGAATGCTTCCACTACCAGATTGATAATCTTTGTCTGCAACTCGCCTGCATATTCATCTACTTTTTTGCGCTCCGCTGTATTCAGGTTATAAATATCTGCAGAAAGATTTCCGACTACGGGGCCCGTATGAGTATGAGAGGTATTTAATATAATTTCTGCATTGGACAGATGAAGTTTCTTCCCTAACTGATACCTGATATTGTCCGAAAGTTCTTTTGATATTCCTACCAGGTCCATGGTTACTATTACCGCTTTTTGTCCATTTGCATCTTCCAGCGCCAACGCCTTTGCCCACAGATCAGTGATTTTACCCTCCGAAGCATGGTCGCGGAAGGCATACCCGCCCATCCATATATGCTTCATGGGCGTGATGTTTACTTTGGCAACGCCCACTTTCCAGGACGCCTCTGTTTCCTTAATATATACCGATGCTTTTGCATCAAAGAAAATTATCAATAGGAAGAATGTGAGTGAAAATGAAAATATTTTCTCCATTTTTGTTTTTGCTATAATAAATCCAATCTTCATCTGTTGAAATTTAACCATGATTAATAATAGAGATCAAGGCGATCCAGTATCTTTATTACTTCCTTCCCCCATAAGGAATAGGTTTCTTCCGTATAGTGAATCCCATCTGCAATGGCATATTTTTTTATCATGAATGAACCGTCTGATATTTTTGGGTTCAAATCAATAAGTTTTATCCTTTTCTTTTTTGCCAGCTTTCTGATGTCTTTGTTCAAAGCTTTAATTCTTAAATTAAATGCTTGGGGTTCATGGGCAACGTAATTGTCTGCTAAAAAAGTTACTGTTGTCAACACTGCCAATATACCTCTGCTTTGCAAAGTGTCTATCAAAACCCCCAGATTTCTTATAATAATGTCCTGGGGAACTTTGCGCCCCAAATCATTAACTCCACCCTCAATAAAGCAAATTTTAGGCATTAGGCTAAATACGTAATTCATTCTGTTTATATAGCCCTCGGTAATATCGCTGCCGATACCTCTGTTTGCAACATCGGTCCGTTTCAATATTCCCTCCCATTGCCCACCCTGTGTCAAAGAGTTCCCAAGCATCACAATGTTTTTTTGCGTCGTTTCCCTGGCAAACACCTCCATCCTCTTAAAATACTGCGGATTATCTAAATAGGAATATACTGTTTCTGACGAAGGATTCGACACCCTTTGACTAAAAGAAAAATTAGTGCCTGCAATAAATAATAATAATACCTGGAAAATAGTTTTTTTCATTATACCCATATTAGTCCTTTTACATTAAATAGTTGTATCGAAATAGCAATTAAAATTCCCGTTCTTCCTGTCTTTCTACCCTTTCATGGATTTCTTAATCTGGTCCGCATTCTTATGTATCCTGTCAATTGCTGCTATTATGAAATCCATATCCGACCGTGGCCCCAAAAGCATATTTTGCGTGAACCATACCGCTTCTTCATTACATAACATATCATTCTGCGGGCAACGGGTTCTCTCCAGATATTTATCAAAGTCCAGCATGTCGGCAGGATACATATTTTTAAAGTTTTTTGTTTGAAAGGCATTTTGCAAAAATGGTTTGTTATTTAGCGTAGCGTAGCCGCTTGAACAGGATACCCCTTCAGCATTCAAAGCTTTTATGAATGCTGCTCTTGGCAACTCTTTGAATGCTTCTTTCTTATACCGGAAAGGAAAAAGATGGAAGGATACCCTGGTTACATGATCATACATTTTATAAGGAATGATGCCCGGTATCTTTTCTAATTGTGCTTTAAGATAGGCTGCATTTTCGGAACGGATAGTGGTTTGCGCTTCCAATCGTTTCAATTGAGCCAGTCCGATGGCTGCCTGGTATTCCGTCAGGCGCAGCTTGGTACCGAACATAGAAGTACCTGCACCATACTGACCGACCATGTTGCCATGCGCGATGCCGTAATTATGATAAGAATAACACCGGTCTATCAATTCTTCGTCATCGCTTACAATAGCTCCCCCTTCGCCCATTGGAATATTCTTGGAGTTTTGAAAACTAAAACATCCGGCATCGCCAAAAGTCCCTACCTTCTTATGGTTCACTTCGGAAAGCCAAGCCTGGCAAGCATCTTCTACTACTATTAAGTTATGCTTCTTTGCAATAGCAACAATCCGTTCTATATCGCATGGCAGGCCGGCAATATGTACCGGCATAATGGCCCTCGTGCGTGGGGTAATTCTTTCTTCTATCTTATTTACATCCATTTGAAAGGTCTCCGGATCGGTATCCACAAACACAGGCATGGCTCCTGTCTGCAGGATTGCCTGGGGGCAGGCAATAAAAGTATAGGGTGGCAGAATAACTTCATCGCCTCCACCTATGTCTAAGTTTACAAGAGAACAGATCAAAGCGTTGGTTCCGTTAACTGTGGTTAAACAGCGTTTAGACCCAATGAGTTTTGCCCAGGTCTTTTCAAACTCCTCCACTACTCCTGCCCTTGACCATACGCCGCTTCTCAGCACTTCCAGCACACGGGATTCATCGGTCTTTGGATCCCATACAGGCCACCTGACCCACTTAGGTTTTGGTGCAGAGCCCATAACCGGTCTACCACCCAATATCGCGGGGGTATTGATTTCTTTTAGTTTATTATTATTAAAGAAGGCTGATACCCTATCGGCGCCAAGCATAGCACCCGCCCCTGTAAGCAGGTTTTGCACGATAAATTTTCGTCTTGAATTTTTATTCATTTTTTTCATGAATGATGTGTTTAATTTTTTATTTCTGTTTAACGCCTGAATCGGGTCTGTTCATTTCTATTTCGGAGCATAGAACTTTCCTCATTCCAATATTTATCTGCCGTCCTTACGGGACTTTTGATTAGCTTTTTCTGTTCTTCTACCAAACTCCCGCTCCTACGGAGCTATGAATTCAGCCTTTGGAAAATTCTCCTTCGAAGATATTCATATTCCCAACAACCTCTTTATATTCCCTGACCGTAAAAGCTCTTTGGTCTTTTCATCTGCTTCATTTTCACTGAGGGATTCAATACGTAACAATCCCGTACAATAATCAAGAATAGGCGATTGCGTACCAAAACAAAAATGATCTGCTCCAAACCTATTAAACAGATCCGGCCAATCCGCTATATTCCTTCCCGATGAATCCATTAATAATGCAGCCTTCCTGAAAAGTGCGGTATCCTCTTCACTCAATGCAGTGCCATTGGCTACGTTCACAATCAGGTATTTTGCATCAGGCACCGTCCTAATTATCGGTACGATATCTTTTAATGACCATTCTTTCTCAATATCAAGCCATGAACTGGTACGGCTGTCCACCATTCTCAGGGAGAACGCTACCGGCAATCCTTTGTCGCGGCACATCTTTACCAGCTCTACACAAAACGGGTTAACGATATCGTAGCGGTGATATTGGGGGTAGAGGCGTACTCCTTTACATCCATACCGGTTGACACAGATATTAAAATCATCCCGCCAACCCCCATATACCGGGTTGAGCACAGCAAACGGAATAAACCTATCTTTATACCCTCGTTTGCTGTTGATCCACTCCCATAATTCGTCATTGCCATGCTGGGTGTTTTTATAAAAAATACCATTCAGATTGCTTACTACTGACAGGTCGGTACCAAATTCCTTCATTCTTCTTAAAAGGGCATCCAGATTGTTATATTCAAACCGCCGAAACGGCCAGTGACCTATATAGGCATTGCTGTCAATCAACATGATTTCCTGATTTTATTGGAAGTATTATTAAACCTGGTGTACAAAGCATCCTTTTTCTCAGTTTCATATTCTTTACAATATAAAATAAATGAAGAAAGGAAATATCATTTATATCTCTCTGCCGGCTTTTTTCAGTCGTTTACTGAAATTTTCAAAAAATATTTTTCTCCTTTGAACCTCTGATAATTTTGCAGAAAACACATGACCCACACCCTGGTAAAAACTGTAATCACACCCAAATACCAGCCGGTCTTCTCCAATATATTTCATTGCAAAATCAATCATATTAGCTTCATTATTACTACCGGAAGTCTCTACAAACACATTCGGCACCTCTTTCAAAATTTTACAGGTATTCTCCCAATCAATACCACCCGCAATATGTGCATACTGAAACATGGCTTCAGGATAGCGCTTTGCTACGGATACAAAATCCTCCGGCAGGGAAATATTTTTTGGTTCATTGGGGTTGAGCACTACTCTGGAATAACCAATAGCAGAATGCATCATAATATTCCAATTGATATCAATACATTTTTCAATAATTGGATAATACAAAGGGTCGTTGATCTTTACCTGGTTGTACAGTTCTCCAAGCCCGATCATGCCGGCATCTCTGCAACGATCTATTTCTTCCAGGGATTCCTTCTGGTATCTGGGGTTTAACACTACCGTTCCAATAAACCTGTCGGGGTGTTCTTTCATACATTGTATTGCAAAATTATTTCTTGCTCTGAAATCTTCCGGATTCCCTTCGGTGTGGGGTCGTATAAAATCTGAGATCATCAATTTTTCAATACCCAATTTATCCGCGAAATACAAATTCACTTCCGGTTTATAGCCTCCCTGGTTATCCACATGGGCATGTGCATCTATTTTCCGATATTTCAGCACTTCTTTCATTAAATTTTCTATAGAGGAGGCAGCCTCGGCTGCAATCAGGGATTTCTCTCTTTCCGAAGAACCCATAAGATTTCCGCCCAGCAACAAGCCCGCAGCAGAAGCCGCTGTATTGGATACAAATTTTCGACGATTGATCTTCAACATATAAATTATTTATTCAAATCAGCAAAAGAGAGTTCTATTAAATCCGATAAAAAAGAAAGATTTTGAATTGATTTTTTTGAAGCACTATTGGAGCGATTATCCAATAACCTGGGATAATTCCGCAAGATAAAAGTTTTTGCCCTTTCGTCATTTTTTTGCGACAATTCAAAAATATTCCTGAAAATCCTGTTTAACGTTGGATGAAATGCCCCCCAAACCGGATATCCTCCATCGGCTATGGATATGCTCAGTCCGTACGGAGGATATCCTGCAAACCGCCTCCCGGTTTCGTTGGCTGCATAGGCTACCCTGTACCAGCCATTATCCCCGCTCCAAAAATTGGAGAATAAAGGATAATTCACATCCCCATTCCATATTTTATCTACTACCTGGTTTGCATAAGCTTCACGAAGCGCTACAGGATCAAAATCGGGACTCTCATAACCCCAAACCGCTTTTATGTTTTCCCGATTCCTTACGAATGTTTCCAAAGCAGGAACCAGTCTTCTTGCATGGCTGATATCCCATCCTGCATCCGGCGCGATATAACTACTGTCCCATTTCACCAGTATTTTCATTTTCCATTTTCCGTTGTCACTTTCTTCCCAACCAACCGGGCTTACATCACCTGTATAACCGGCATACCTGTTGTCAAAATGATACCTCCAAAATCCCTGGTCTACATCTGCCCTCATTCCTTTTTGCGCTTTGCTGAGGAAGGTTCTTGCCAGGAATAAATCGAATATATTTTTAATGCCATCCTTTTTATTTTGCAATTCTTCAAAAGCCTTTTTCCCGTCTTCAGCTACCGGACGAGACCCGGACCGGTATAATTCAGAAAGATCAGAAAGCGCCGTCAAATACCAAAGATCCACATCTGTAAAAAAATATCCTGAGTTTCCATCTTTAATATCCGCAGATGCAACCTGAAGCCTTTTATTAACGGAAGAGAAATAGCCAGCCGTAAACCAGCGATTCAGGTGTACTGTAATGGTATTGACGGCATTAGTAAGAAAATTCTTTTCTGCTGCCGTTTGCTGTTGAGGAGGAATATTTTCGGATATAGTAGTGGCAAGCGCTCCTATTAATCCCAAAAACTGCGAACTACAAAGCTTCACTTCATTTCCAAGAAGACGATAGTCTGTACATATGCTTCCGCCGGAGCAGATCCAGCCCGTACTATTGTCTGCAGCCGGAATTGGCTTTAATAATGAAAAAACAGGATTCAACAAGTCTGCCAACTCCGCAATCTGCCTGGTATCCTTGCATCTCCGGGTCATCTCTACAAATGACTGCAATCCTCCGATCTGAACGTCGTATAAAACATAAACATCACCATCCTGAAATAACCTTCTCCTGATTTCCGAAGCAAAATAATCACGATAATAATTGTTCCATGCATAAAGCACTTCATCGTGTATGTTACCCCGTTTTGAAAAATCAAATTTATCCTGTGGTGAAGCAGGTTGAATACATACACCTGAAAGCGCTACGAAAACTAAAATATGAATTACCAGTTTTTTCATTTTTCCGTTTTTACCTTCGATGATTAATTTTCAGTGTCATGCTTTTGTAGACAACCCATCTATTATGTCGCTGGACGTTACAGAATATTGACCGAACATTTCAAAGAACAAAATAGCGCCCTCCGTTTGGCCTAATGATGTCTGTGTATACCTCGACTCCATCCCCGTTGTGCAATCACGGACCAGGATCGTTTGATACCCCCGATCGTTACACATCTGAAGCATGCCGTAATCCCGGGTAATAAGGCAGGCATTAGTATTAAACCCGGCATATAATAAAAACAGGATCCCCTTCTTTTTACAATAGCGATGCAATTCCTCGCCGGTAGCTATTACCGCCTCCTCTCCAACCGGAATTATTTTGGGATGGAAAGTGAGTGGGGGAAGTTGCTGTCGTTCTTCTTCTCTTGGCTCAATAGGACGATGGTAGGATTGATAGGATCCACTCAGATTCCTGAATGACGGCGGAGGCCAGGTATCGCGCTTTGTATTCATTTCGGATGCCGGCACCAGGTTCACCCAATTGGGATGCAATTGTGCCACCGGAGGAGAAGGGGCATGAATAACCTGCAGACCGGATCGCCGGCAGGCGGCTATCAAAGGTGCCAGGTTGTTGTTGATGATCACTTCGGCACGCGCTTCCGTATCTTTGATATAATGACGCTGCCAAACATCTACCAAGACAAGCGCTGCCTGTGCAACAGGAATATTCCAGCTGAGGGTGGCATAATCCGTATTGGTTTCCAACCATTCAACTCCCGGATCCACATGCCAGCGATAGTAGCGGGGATGGACAGACAATGTAGTAGTTGCGGAACCAGCCTCAGTTTTTGCATGAACAGAGGACATGGTGCCTATTCCCATAGCAGCGCCTATCCCACCTAAAGTTGCTTCCTTTAAGAAACTGCGTCTTGAATTAATTTTTCTCATGGACTACATTCTTTATTTCAGGCGTTATTTTATATAATTTGATGAAATTTCTTTTTCCCATTTCAAAATCGCCGCACAAAAAGGCAGATGTTGTCCATCCCATTTGAGATATGCCTGCCTGATTATCTCATACACCCGAATATCTCCGTCTGTTAGACATAGATATCCATATAGTTGTGGAAAATATTCCTGCCCTTTCCCCCTCCCTGCGACGTCACCACTGACTGTGACGCTGTCTTTATGCAAGATATTCCTAAGAAGGGTATTGGCAAACCGCTGCATATCTTTTTTATCAAATCCGATGCCCATTTTATACGCTGCTTCTGCAAAACTAATGGTAATAGATGCATGCGAAATATCTTCCGGACCATGGAACGGCTTCAAAAACCTAATATTTTCTGAAATATTATCAGAAGGTTTCCAGCCTGTAGTTGTTATCGGCTCATACCAGTAATCCCAGGAATAGGTATCATTTTCTGCATGATACTGAAGCCGGTTTCTGAAAAGGTTGATCATCCTTACTGAACGGTCGAGATAATCCTTTTTCCCGGTAAGCCGGTACAGCGCAAGTTCTGTGCAGACATGTTTAGCTAGAAAATTAAAGGGAAGCCCTACGTTATCCCAGGGGAATGATTCACCTCTTTCAGAACACAGATAGTATCCCTCCTCCTTACCTGGACCATTACGCCAAAGTCTGGGTGAGGCATCACGGTAGGTTTCTTCGGCCCCGCGAATAAAACGACCGGCGGCGGGTAATAAGTCTGAAAGCGACTTATCTTTTCTGACTATTTCGGCAAAACGCATCAAGGGATCGTAAATTATACCGGTATAGCCCATAAAAGCCAGTGGAATAGGATTTAGTGAAAGAGACTGAGGTCTCGGATGTCTGTCCTGATGCACTTTTGTTACCCGAAGAAGGTGTGACTTTTCGGTATAGTTGCCCGACTTAGCCTGGGGAGGTGCCGTGGAATCATTGACAATCTTTTCGATATAACGATCGTCCGAAGGGTCGAGACTCAGGTTTACAAATGTTTCGGTCCGCATTTTACGATCATTTGATACCATTAAGGTAAACCTTAACGGCGTAAGTAGTTCCAAAGTTACCCGCGTTGAATTATTATAATCAAAGGTGGTAGATCGTAATTCAACAACGGGGCGTCCTTCAGTATCTAAGAGACTGGCTTCCGCTGTCACAAAGTCCTGTCCCATACTCCATGCGGGACGGCTTATTCCAGAGCCATCCTTTAGCCCTCTTTTATCATCTCGATGACTCAGCATCTGATCCCCTCTGGAAGCCACTTCTTCCAAAAATTTCCTGTCGTTCGTAGCTTCATATAAGTCAACAAGCGCCTGAAGGGTATAAAATTCTCCCCAGGCTAAGGTAGCCGCATCGGGATGTTTTATCCACGGATCTTCCTTAAAGCCTGTTTCATACAATGCCATTGCCCGCTCTATACTGATTTTTTCTTCACCGCTTATGGAACCCCCTGATACGTCTTGCGCCCCTCCGGTTCCGCAGATGCAGGCGAAGAGCAGTACAATACAAATCTTTTTACTTATGAAATCCAAGCTCATATCAAAGATGCATTATTATAGTTTTCAAAATTGTTCTTTCAGCGTGCTTTCAGTTAATCAGACAGAAGTACGTAAAATCATCCGCCTTTTCACTTAAACCACCCTTTGGGTATTTTCAAACTCCACACTTCGCTGTCCAGTTTATAGTTTGGCTCTGCAGCACCACCTGCTACCCAAATTTTGTCACGGAATATAAATGCAGAATGTTCATGCCGCGATGACCAGCATATATCCGTCTTAAATTCTGTCCAGTTCTTTCCATCCTTTGAATACCATACATCATCAAAATTATGATTCTGATCGGACCATCCTCCAAGTACCCACATTCTATCCCGGTATACCACTAAGGAAAACCACAGGCGTGGTGCCCATTGAGCAGCAGGGGTTACTTCAGTCCAATGCACCCCATCATCAGAACACCATACGTCATTGGTAGCAACTGCCGGGTCAGGCGCACGTTTGCCACCTCCCATGATCCATATCTTATTGTTGAACACCACTGCCTGTGCATAAGCCCTTTTTGACCAACCGGCATTAGCCGTTTCTAATTTCCAATGCTTACCATCTGAAGATGACCAAACATCATTCATCATGGTGGTATCATTGTTGTGGTAAAAATCACTGGTACCACCCAATACCCACATTTTATTCTTAAAAACAACAAATCCGGTGCCTAATCTTGGGCTCCAGCCTGCATGGAGTGTTTCCAGATTCCATTTGGCCCCATCCGTAGATGACCATACTTTATTACTGCACTCGCTGCCGGGAACCTTGCGTCCGCCCATGATCCACATCTTATTCTTAAAAACCAATGATACCGGCAAATCGCTCTGAACCCATGGCGCTTTCTCTATAGTACGAACCCAATTTTTTCCATCTGAAGATTTCCATACATCCAGGAAGTTAGGCGTTTGGGGAGTATCCCAACCACCCAGGATCCACATGGAGTTATTGTAAACAAATTCTCCCTGGGAATCTCTGGGTCGCCAGGGAGCCTCATTAGTTTCCTGCACCCAATTGATATTTTTCTGCTGTGCAAATACCGATGGAACCCCTAACAGAAATATAATGACAGCTCTTATTATTCGTTTCATTGTTTAATCTGTTTTTCAATCCCTGATGAAATATTCCATTTGGCATCAATTTTCTCAGGTTGTCTAAGAGGAATTGCGCATAAAAATTTTATTTGGCTGCTAACTTCTTTACCTCCCCATCATTCAATGACTTGTTATAAAGCCTGAGCTCTCTCATGCGTCCGTTGAAATAATCATTAGGACCAAAGCCGATCTTTATGGGTAACTCACTATTCAGATCAAATTTCATTGAAGCGGGAATAGGAGTTTCTTTCACCAATTGACCATTAACAAATAATCTCAAATAATCGGCTGTCTTAATTGCTGCCACATGTTGCCAGCCGGAAGGAAGCTCATTGGGAGACATGACGGATTTCCCTGCCTCAAAACCATATATCTTACCCGAAGGAAGCGTGCTGCAGAATACCTTACCATCATGCTCTGCCATCGTCCATGCCCGTCGGTATTTTACATCCGGCGTTTTATCTAACTGATCCATCCTTAACCAGGTAGTATCTCCTTCATAGGAATATACTTCCCCTAAAGGCAATGTTCCTCCCAGCAGGCGCCCATTATGTACTAACATACCCATTACTTCCAGTTCCTGTCCGAGCCGCCCTACATCTGTCCACTGATTGATTCCATCAAACCGGTATACTCGACCGCTTGCCCAGGTGGCAACATATAATTTACCTTCATACACTGCAAAAGCATAGGTTTGTGTATTTACTTTCTCGTCTCCCACCTGGCCACAATCAGTCCAGCTGTTGCCGTCATAGCGATACACATGTCCCCAATCCCAACTGGTAGCGTAAAGGTATCCATTATAAACGGCCATATTAACCACCCGTTTACCATCCGGAACGCCACAGTCCACCCATTCCTTCCCTCCCTCATACCGGTAGAAGGAAGCCGGCGCCTTCATGGAAGTAGCGTACAGCTTCCCGTTAAATACCACCATTCCGCCTATACAATCCGCCCCGGGTAATTGCCCGCAATCAACCCATTTATCGGGAGCAACATAACGAAAAATCCTTCCTCCCGGTTTTGTGTTTTCTGATTCGGGCAGGGCTGAGCCGCCTACACGATACCACCCTGTTCCCGCATACAATTCGCCATTGAGTACCGCAAACGACACCACGCTATTCGAACTATCAAGGAAGCCGCAATCAATCCACTTATCTCCTCCTGAAAAACGATAAACATGTCCACGTTCATCTACCCCCGGCTCGCAGGTACCTGCATACAAGCTGCCTTTATAGTCTATCATTCCGAAGGCCAAAAGCGCATTCCCCGGTTTGCCATAATCCACCCATTGGGAAGAAATGTTATCATCTATTCCAAAGTTCAGTTGCCGGGAATTGGCAGGATTAGTGGTAACATCATTGCTTTTTAGGCTCAGATGAAATCCCTTCCGCGATGATGGATCATACTGACTGATAATATCGCCGGGCAAATCCTTTAAAGCAGGATCTGTATATACCCATGCCGCCACACTGAAATCCCCGTTCCCTAATTGTAGTTTCGGATTAGACGGAACTTCCAGCCAGGAGCTATTGCCGTCAAATCCTGCTGCAGGACTTTTTTGATCATTAGCGTCTGTTGCATTCAGTTGAACAGATCCATGCATGATCGTCTGGAGATCGTTACCGGATTGGTCTGTTATATCCCCGGACAGTTGCCAATGGCCTAATAAGCCCTGTTCAAGATTTGTTTGGGTACTACAAGAACAAAACCAGACAGCTATACCTATCAAAGCAAGGCTGCATACATTAAGAGACGAGATACCTTTTTTCATTTTTAGTTGGTTTATTTGTTTTAATTTACTGAACTTGTTTAAGCTATTCTTTAACCACATAGATACATAGGAAAATGCATTAGCATTGAAATGAAGTGCTCAATTTTAGGCTGAAAACTTAGCAAAACATAGTATTTTCATCTACAATGAAAATCTATGAGACCCTTTTTTCTTCTTCCGATGCAAAAGAACTATGCTTCTATGTGGTTTATATTAAAAAGGTTAAACAGGTTTACTATTAGAATCTTCGGTAACGTTTCTACCTTTTGTTGATAATAATTTTTCCACCGGCGAACTTTGAAAATTTAGTATGGATATTTAGCTATGAACAACAACTATATAATATTCATTTCTTTACTGTTTTAATTGAATGGAAATCTAATACAGGAGTCCAACCGAAGCCTTCTGCCCCAATTAAATTTGTAGTACGCATACCGCCGCCGCTAAAAAATGAAACCCGTGTGAATACCAAATTTTCATCAGCCTGACTGCAATGTGCATTAAAACTAAAAAAATATTGACCCATTGACATGTTTGGAATTTCTTTCAATGATTTCATCCCCCACTGGATTTTCTTACATATCCTGAGATTTTCCAGCATTGTAATAAAACTCCGGTAAAAAACCCTTACTCCTACTCATTCGTTTTTTGGGCCGCCCTTTTGATACTCCAACCTTATCGGCCCATTGTTCCCACATTTCACTCATCATTTTCACCTTGTCAGGCCTGGTTTTAGCAAGATCATTCAATTCACTTCTGTCTTTCCTGAGATCATACAACTCCCAGGGCGCTTTATCGGCAACCGCCTCCAGTTTATAATCTCCCATTAGTATAGCTTTATGTCCGTTGAGCGACCAGTAGACCGGGTTGTGCGGAATCGCCTGTCCCCTGGTGATCAGGGGCGCCAGGCTTTGCCCTTCCATTGGCAAAATTCTTCTTCCGTTATATCGTTCAGGATAACCGGCTCCTGCCAATTCACAAATCGTAGGCATGATGTCTGTAAGATGAGCTACCTGGTCAACTATTTTACCTGCTCTCTTCTTTGTTATCTGTGCCGGCCATTTTATGATCAGCGGGGTGGAAATGCCGCCTTCGTACAACCATTTCTTGAAAAAACGAAATGGGGTATTGCCCGCGTTTGCCCAAGATTGCCCATAACTCATGTACGAATCTTCCCCTCCCGGAGGCAGGCTGTTGTTGCGCCAATCAAACCCCCATATGCCGGTTTCGGCGCAGGCGCCATTGTCTGATAAAAAGATGACGATTGTATTGTTATTCTTTCCGATTGCATTGAGTTTATCAAGAATCCGCCCGATACCCTGATCCATACGGTCTATTTGTGCAGCATATACTGTCATCTTTTCCGCCATTTCTTTTTTTCGTGCATAAGATAATTCTTTCCATGCTTCCGATTCAGGATCCCGTGCTGAAAGTTTCGTGTTTTTCTCTAATATCCCTAAACGGATTTGTTTATTATATCGCCTCACTCTCAATGAATCCCATCCAATATCATATTGATCTTTATACTTTACGATATCTTCAGGAAGCGCTTGCAGGGGCCAATGTGGAGCAGTATACGCCACATAAAGGAAAAAAGGATCTTTCCGGCTCATCTGATCCTCCAACATTTTTACTGCATAATCCGTTATCGCATCGGTCATGTAAAATCCTTCTTTGGGGGGTGTATATGGCTGATCGTCCAAAGCCATGTATCGAACTACACTGTTGTCTTTTGTTTTAGTGATGTCAAAATAATTAGCAGCCCCGCTGATCAACCCAAAATAATAATCGAATCCCCTGTCCGTAGGCCAGTTAGGTTTGTATTCTCCCAAATGCCATTTGCCTGACAGGATAGTACGATAACCCGCCTGTTTCAGTACTTCCGCAAGTGTTACGCAATCTCGATTGAGGTATCCCTGGTAGGGTCCTTCCGGCCCGGGCTTAGGTCCGGCCAATACGCCCAGACCCACCTGCAGCGGATATAAACCGGTCAGTAAAGAAGCTCTTGATGGGGAACACCAGGCATTGTTATACATTCTTGTAAAACGAATTCCCTGCCCGGCTAACTGATCAATATGGGGGGTATGTATTTCACTCCCATAACAGCCGATATCCGAAAATCCCATATCGTCTGCCATGATCAATAAAATATTGGGCGCTTTGGCTTCCATTTTGTTCCCAGAAATTTTCTCCCCATTCTGACTCGCAAGTGAAAGCGCAGACAATAAAAAAACGCTAAGTAACCAGGTCCTCCTGGTTCTAAAAAGGAGTATCCATTGTGTCATATAATAATCTTTTTGCGGCTCTTACATCATAATCGTGCCCTGAATGTTTCTCTGCAATGATAGATCGTAATTGCGGAATTACTGCCGATACATCTTTTTTGTCAGCGTTTTCCAATACGTTCAACGCTTGTACCCGCGCCATCAGGTTGCTCCCCTCTAATTCGTTTACCAGAATATTAAGCGCTTTTTTCTTCTCCCCAAAAATATACAGCGCCTCAGCAGCAGCTATACGGACAGAAGACTCCCTGTCAGTTAATAATCTATTCAGGAATTTCTTGGACCTCATGGCTGCCTGGCCTAAAATGATACAACCTGTGGCTGCCCAATATCTCACGTCAGGATCCAGATCCTGCAATCTTCTGATCAATTCATCCAGGAACTCCGCCTCTTTGGATGATGCCATCTCCGCTGTCTCTATTACTTTTTCTACAGGATAGGTTACAGAATGCGCATATTCATAAATGGTAGTGGTTTTCGACAACTCTTCTTTCCTGGCTTCGGGAATAAATCCTGCATCTCTGGAAACGATCAGCCAATCCCGGGTAGCGGCGCGCAGTCGTTTTAGAACATCCTGGTATTCCTTCTTATCTGCCAGATTATTCACATTATCCGGGTCTTTCCTGCAGTCGTATAATTCTTCAACAGGTTTAGATCTAAAAAACCGCGACTGCACCTCATTTAATGTACCCGTCTTATAAGCCGAATCCCAGGATTTCATAGACGGCGCACGCCACAAATATTCAATGTACTGGGCATATATTTTATTGGGATAATAATTGCGGATATAACGATATCTTTTATCTCTTACAGATCTGATAAGATCTATACGCTCATCCATCCTTCCTCTGAAAGCAAAGCCATAGCGCTGCTTCTCAGACCGCTGTTTTCCGAGAAAAGCATGTCCCTGCATATACTGTGGAATCTTAACTTCTGCAAGGCTTAACACGGTGGGAGCAAAATCAACAAAGGTTACGATCTGATCGGTTTTGGTTCCATTAAGGTAAGGAGCAAGATGAGTATATTTTTCCGGGATCCTGATGATTAAAGGAACATGAAGCCCGGACTCGTACATAAACCGCTTGCTCCTGGGTAAAACCCCTCCATTATCTCCATAATAAAACACAATGGTATTATCCGAAAGACCCTGGTCTTTCAGTTCCTTCAGCAACCTTCCTACTTCTTTATCCATATCCTCTAACTTATCATAATATTGCGCCCAATCGTGTTTCATTTCAGGTGTCGCCGGCTGATAGGCGGGAAGGGTAACACTATCGGGATCATGCCTCAAATCAATCACGTAATTATGAATAGAGCTTTCATGGCTGATTCCAATATTGAAGACGGCAAAAAAAGGCTGACCGGGTTTCCGGTTTTTGTAGGTGGCTTTATTTCCCGATTCATCCCAGGCGTTGGGCTGGTCAATAGTATTATAATCTTTCTTCGCACAATTAGAGGTATAGTATCCAGCTTCCCGCAAATAGTGGGGAAAAAACTTAATAAATTGAGGGATGGGATAATCACTCCTCATATTTTCCGTACCCAAAGCAGCAGGATACATCCCGGTTATAAGAGTTGAACGCGCCGGCGCACAGACAGGCGCCGTACAAAACGCATTTTCATACAATATCCCTCCACTCGCCAACCGGTCTATATTTGGAGTGGTTGCAATCTTATCTCCATAACAACCTAACAAGGTGGTATTATCCTCACTTACGATCCACAAAATATTGGGTCTGTCTGGATTGCCATTCTGGGCATTTAAAATTATACTATAAAAAACAGCAAGAAAAAAACCTAAATATTTTTTCATATATAAATTCTCAAAGCGAAAATTTTCAATATTCATTTGACTACATTCTCATCGTATTACCTTATTGTCCACTTTTTAAAACGTAATGAAAAGATCATCCTATTTTTTGACTGGAAACAGAAAATAACACCGGGGTTACCAG
>CAZFGP010000018.1:0-39832 GCA_964518685.1 uncultured Terrimonas sp. | reverse complement strand
CTTATGATAATCAGGGTGCAAGCCACTAAAATAGAAGATTACGGGTACTCCTTTCTTTGCAAAATTAAAATGGTCGCTGCGATAATAAATTCGTTCAGGGTCCTTTGGATCATTATATTTATAGTCGAGTTCCAGCTTGCTATATTTCTTATTTGTGATCTCGCTGATGGGCTTTAAATCAGAGCTTAGTTTATCATCTCCTATGATGTAAATATAATTAGTAGAATCACCGTATTTGCGATCCGGGTCTATGCGTCCAATCATATCAATATTAAGATTCACCGAAGTATTCTCCAGAGGAAACACCGGGTGCTGCGCATAATAATCGGAGCCCCACAATCCTTTTTCTTCCCCGCTTACGGTCATAAACAAAATACTTCTTCTTGGCCCCTTACCGGCGGCTTTCGCCTTTGTAAAAGCCCTCGCTAACTCCAGGATGGCTGAAGTACCTGAGCCATCATCATCTGCTCCATACCAAATTGTACCATTTCGTTTTCCCAGATGATCATAGTGTGCCGTCAACACCACATACTCGTCTTTAAGATCTGTACCCTCCAGCAATCCCAATACATTACTGCTTTGAAGAGGTATCAGAGCTTTATCAAATGACAGGGCTATTTTTGTTTCAAGAGTTAATGCGGTAAAACTGCCTTCCTGAACCAACGTCTTTATCTGGCTATATCTCTCCCCCAAAATTTCCCTGGCTAACTGTTCGCTGATATAATAGGTGGGCAGCCGTTGCGTTTTTTGATAGGCATTTACATTCATATTACTTTTGGCAGCAGGAGCTGAAATGCTCCCAGTAATAACCAAAAGAGCGGCAGCGCCATTTTGTATAGCAGCCATTTCCTGTGCGTAACTATTATATCTCACCGGTATTCCTGAAGGCACATTATCTGATGAATTATCCAGCCAGGCAATCACCAGCTTACCGTTTACATCAGCACCTTTATAGTCATCACGATTGGCGGAATGCTGTCCATAACCTACAAGTACTGCTTCAGAAAACCGGAAAGAAGCGGGGTGCATAGCCGAAGTATTTACGGTGAAATCTTTTCCGGCAACTTTTGATACATCGTTTAGAGAAAATGACAACGCCGTTAAAGAATCTACAAATACCGGGAAATGCATTTGATAATCATTTTTATTACCGGGTAATAACCCCAAAGTCCGAAACTCACTCTCAATATAATTTGCCGCCTTGCGCTGACCTTCGGTAGCGGTTTCCCTGCCTTCCATCTCGGCATCTGCAATAGTAAATAATTGCCTTTGCAAATCCTCAATTGTAATGCTTTTTGCAAAAGGCCGGGGATTAATAATTCGTTGGGCAGACGCGGCCGTAACAGATACAACAAGTAGAAGAAAAAGCCATTTTTTCATAGGGCAAAGTAAATACATTAAGAAACAACTTATGGTAATCCTCCGCCGGAATTATCATAATTTAGCTTTTTATGCAAGAAGATATCCACTTTATGCGACAGGCGCTGATAGAAGCGCAAAAAGCTTATGCAGAAGAAGAAATACCCGTAGGAGCTGTTGTAGTGATGAATAATACCATTATCGGCCGCGGACATAATCAGGTAGAAAAACTCAATGATCCTACTGCACATGCAGAGATAATTGCACTTACGGCAGCCTTTAACCATTTGGGCAGTAAGTACCTCCCGGAAGCTACTATTTACATAACTCTTGAACCTTGCCTGATGTGTGCCGGAGCATTATACTGGTGTAAGATTGGCAGAATAGTTTTTGGCGCCACAGATGAAAAAAACGGAAGTATTAGTCGCCCACCCTATAACACTTTGCCTCCTCACACTCCTTTTCATCCCAAGACTAAGCTGACACAGGGTGTTCTGCCTGATGATTGCAGGCAACTCATGAAAAGTTTTTTTAAAACCCGAAGAGAGTGAAGATGATAGTATAAAATCTGATTTCTATATCTCAATAAAACTCCAATACATTGCTTCCGGCTAATCCCAGCTTGCAAGAACTGATATACCTGCTTTTACATTCTGATTCAGACTTACCCGGACTTTTGTTCCCGAAGGAAGCAGCACGTCTACCCGGCTGCCGAATTTGATAAAACCCAGTTCACCTCCCTGTTGCACTTTCTGTCCCGGATTAAGATAGTTTACAATTCGTCTTGCTACGGCTCCCGCAATTTGTTTTACCAGAACAGGCGACTGATTGGTCTGAATAACTACGGTATGCCTTTCGTTTTCAAGGGAGGATTTTGGATCCCAGGCTACTAAATATTTTCCCTTATGATATTTACTGTACACCACTTGCCCATCTACCGGATTCAGGTTCTGATGCACATTCAGAGGGCTCATGAAAATAGATATCTGCAATCGTTTATCCTGAAAATACTCTTCATCAACAGTTTCTTCAATTACTACCACCTTGCCGTCAGCAGGAGCGAGAATTTCATTTGCATTCCGGTTCAGGATTCGTTTTGGCACCCTAAAAAAGGAGATGATGAATAGAAACAACACAAAGGAGAGTATAAAGATGATCCATGCCAACCAACCCAGATTAAAAGGCAAAAAATAAAACAGCAGCAGGTTCAGGACTACAAAAAAGAGTCCGCTTATTGCAATGGTCTGATATCCTTCCTTGTGTACTGTCATTTAAATAATAGATTATATACAAAAGTAGCCAATGACAAAGGAGCGTCAAAATTTTCACCCTCTTCATTTCATTATGGTCATTATATACAGCCAGGCTAAGGGAGTGGCCAGAAGCAGAGAATCAAACCGATCTAAAAAGCCGCCATGACCCGGCATAATTCGTCCGCTATCCTTTACGCCGGCCAACCGCTTAAGTTTGCTTTCCATTAAATCCCCTGCAGTGCCCGCTAAGCCGGCAATTGCAGCTAAAGAACTGACATGTGCCACCGGTAAGTTCAAATAATGTGCGAGAGTTCCCATTACCACCACACACAGCAAAATACCACCGAGTGTACCCTCAATGGTTTTTTTAGGAGAAATAGAAGAAAAAGGAGTTTTCCCTATCAGGGAGCCGGTAATATATGCCATAGTGTCGTTTATCCAGATAGAAATAATAATAATCAGCGGTAATACCCAGCCAAGGTTCACCGGATCAGAGCCAGATACTACCCATGAATCTTCGATGGATCTGATATTAATCATTAATGCCCAACTTAAAGAAATATAAAAAAGACCCAGAATGGAGTAACCGATATGCTTAAGACTAAACTGTTTTGAAAATAAAATTTCCGAAAGCGGTAAAGCAAATGCAAAAATAATACATAACAAAAACCCTGTTGCATGCAATGAAATCCCTGCAATCTGATAACTATTACCCGCAAAAAACAACATTAAGAACCAGCCTGCTAATATTACTCCATAGGCATGAAAAAAAGAAATCTGCCCGTAGGATGGGTAAATTCGTTTAACCAGAAGTTGGTATTCCACCCAGCACCCCCAATGGATTGCAGTGAACAGAACAAGAAAGCTCCATCTGTTCCAAAGTAATCCCAAAAGCATTACAGCCACAAATACCAATGCTGTAATTGCTCTGGTTCTAAATACCCGCCAGTTCATTGCCATATCCCGAATATTTTAAATTTAGTTCTCTCACCTATAACTCCTCTTTTTCCTACTATTAGATTCAAAACAGGCGTCTTCCCTTTTACTCTATTTTCTCAGGCAATCCATTTTTCCTCCAAAGCCCGGTCTTCCGGGGGAGTATATTCTTTTACAGCCTGTTCGGAAATTTTCTTAAACCATATCAACAAAATGATTAATAATACAGCACCCAAAATACCCAGCCAAACAGGATAAGAGTCCTGCATTGCTTCTTTCGCAGTTTTACCCTGCCGGATCAATACATACATTTGCGTAACTGCAACGGCATTGTTAAAAAAATGAGCTGAAATACTCAGCCAGAGACTACGGGAATAGTAAAATATAAGTCCCAATACCATCCCCAAACATAATCTTGGTAAAAAGCCATAATAGGAAAGATGAATGCTGCTAAATATTACACTTGTTAAAAGGATAGCAACCCATGGACGTTCCGTCCAGCGCGTCAGAAGATTTTGCATTCCGCCCCGAAAAAAAGTCTCTTCAAAAAGAGCGGGTAATAAAGCAATCATTATAAGGGAAATACCATAGTCCCCCAATGTTCTAATATTGGTCAAAGCTTCAACCTGACGAGTATAATTATCTTCTAACGTCTTGAAATAATCCTTTGTATTCTCGGGTAATGGAATCCATTCATTCAACTGGGCCAATAGGGCTGCGGTTACTGCTGCTGTCAACATAATACCGAGCATAAGTAACAGTTGACGGTAATTGAAACGCATGGTAAACCGCAACAACTTCGCAGGCCTGCGGCTAAGGATAAACGCTGTTATAATCGCAGGGAGAAAAAATGTAGTGGCTGTAGAGACCACCTGAATAACCCGGATAGCATCCACATTCTTCGGATCGAATAATCCTTCAGGTATACTCATTACGCTTTTGCCCGTCATTACAATCCATACAGGTAAACTAAGCAGCCCTCCGAGAAAAAACCCGGCTATCCATAAACCGATCAATAAAAAAAAACCATTAGAATAGGGTATCCCTTTAGAATGGGCGTCATACATAATTTATAAAATTAGAATGTATCTTTGCATATCTTTTCGGTCGGTAAAAATCAAATCTGAATCGAATATTAGTTTAACCTTAAAAAGACAGGGTTACCAAACTTCAGAACCGATATTTACTGTGTACGCAAGATAATACAGTTCATGCAATGCCGGTAAAAATTGACACAATAGACCTTCCCGACTTTCCACTTCTTCTCGCTCCAATGGAAGATGTGAGTGATCCTCCGTTTCGTTTTGTTTGCAAACAGAATGGAGCCGACCTTATGTACAGTGAGTTTATCAGTAGCGAAGGACTCATTCGCGATGCTATAAAAAGCAGGCAGAAGCTGGATTTTTCCGAGTTTGAGCGCCCGTTTGGGATACAAATTTTTGGCGGGGATGAAGAAGCTATGGCCCTGAGCGCTAAAATTATTGATACCGTTCAGCCCGATCTGGTAGACATTAATTTCGGATGCCCGGTAAAAAAAGTGGTGTGTAAGGGCGCCGGCGCCGCCGTATTGAAAGATATAGATTTAATGGTTAGGCTTACTGATGCTGTGGTACGATCCGTTTCCCTTCCGGTAACCGTGAAGACCCGCATAGGCTGGGACGATCAGTCAAAAAATATCCCGGAGGTTGCTGAACGGCTCCAGGATGTAGGAATTAAGGCGCTGACTATTCATGGAAGAACACGTTCTCAATTATACAAGGGCGAAGCAGACTGGAGCCTCATTGGAGCAGTAAAAAACAACCCACGCATCACCATCCCGATTTTTGGAAATGGCGATATAGATTCTCCGCAAAAAGCAGTAGCTTATAAGAACAGATACGGCGTGGATGGTATCATGGTGGGCAGAGCAGCTATTGGATATCCATGGATATTTCGTGAGATAAGGCATTTTATGAAAACGGGTTCCTTATTTTTACCACCCAATATTGAAGAACGAATGCAGACCTGTCTGACGCATCTTCAAAAATCCGTTGAATGGAAAGGCCCGGTTTTGGGAGTATTAGAAATGAGAAGACATTATGCCAATTACCTGAAAGGGCTACCACATATAAAAGAATTCCGTCTCCGTTTGGTTATGGCAAAAACCCCGGAAGCAGTAGAGAGCATACTAATGGAGATTAAAGAAAAGTATTTATATGAGGATGTCGTTCCGGTGACAAATTGAACCAGTGGTTTTGCTCCGCATTAACTTTCTGTCATGGATTAACATTTCCGGCTGTAGACAATGAAAGCCATTTATTAATTTCGCCACATTTCCGATATTCTTCATCCACAGAAATATAATAAGTGGGCATCTTTGTCTGAAACCATTGATTAAGCACCCCGCTTTTTTTGCTCTCCAGCACCCGTTGAGCAATCCTGTTATAATCGTCCTTTAAATTTTCACGGTGAGGTTCTGTTTTACTCTGAATATAAACGATTCTTGCACCTTTCCGTCCTCTCTCATCTGTAAATGGAACAGGCTTTGAATATTCACCAACCTTAAGATCATTGTATACCGGTAACAGACTCTTATCAAGATCTTGAATAGTAAGATAGGGAGATCCCTGTGCATCCGTAATAGAACCTGCTGTAAACTTACTGTTCTCATCTTCGCTGTATTTATCCACGGCCTCTCCAAAAGTAAGGGTGTTGGCAACTAATTTTGCCCTAACCGTATCGAGCCTCGCAATAGCTTCATCTACCTCTTTATCGGTAATTTGCGGTATCTTAAGGATATGGCGAACCACTACATCATCCCCGGTTCTGCTCACCAACTGAATAATATGATATCCGAATTTTGATTTTACCACCCGCGATATCTGTCCTTCTTTTAAAGCAAAGGCAGTGGAAGAAAAAGTAGCATCTACGTTCTTATCATTTCTGTTGAATTCAAAGCGTCCTCCGGCCTCTTTGGTACCAGGATCATCGCTATACAATTTTGCCATCCGGTCAAAAGAAGCTACGCCATTTTCTATTTGTTTTTTATATTCCCCCAGCTCATCCTGGGCATACTTCTCCAAATCCCGGCTCGCTTTAGCATAGGCTACCACCTGTTTAAGTTCTAATTCCGTTTCATAAAACCGTAAACTGTCCTGGGGGATTTTCTCAAAATATTCCCGTACTTCAGTAGGGGTAATTCTTACATTTTCTACTATAGATCTTTGCATAGCATCCGCCAACTTCTGTTCTTTGATTGCTATACGGTTATCTTCTTTAATCTGATAAATGCTCTTACCTGCAATTTGTTCCAGCGATTCTTTTCCGCCATAGGCGCTAATGTAGTATCTGATTCGCTGATCCAATTCCGCTTCTATTTCTTCATCACTCAGAGGGAGAGAATCCTTTTGCGCCTGAAGCATCAGGGCTTTCCTGATCATCATTTGTTCCAATAGCATACAACCGGCATCAGGAGGCAATTCATGTCCCTGTCTTTTTTCATCGTCAATAAAGTTGGTGATGTCTGACTTCAGCACAATCTTGTCCCCAATTACTGCAACAATTTTATCTGCTAACACTTTCTTTGCCAGACCGCCTTGCGACCAGGCTGAATTGCATATTGCAAAAAAAGTAAAAATAAACAATAATGATTTCATAACTAAACCCTCCAATGAGGTTCAAAAATAAACGGGACTTTACTCCTTCGGGGAATAATCCCGCCAATTTAACAAAGGTTTACAAGGTCCTTTTCACCTCCTCAACTTCAAAAGCTTCCACTACATCACCAATTTTCAAATCGTTATAATTTTTAATGGTCAGTCCGCATTCCATACCGCTTGTTACTTCTTTTACATCATCTTTATATCGTTTTAAGGAGCCAAGTTCTGCGCTTTGTCCCTCACCAGTCGGATAAATTACAATTCCATCCCGAATCAATCTCACTTTAGAGTTGCGGCTAATCTTCCCGTCCAAAACCTGACACCCGGCAACCACTGCCTTGTCAAACTTGTAAACCTCACGCACTTCTACATTGCCAATAATTTTTTCTGTAACTGACGGCTCCATCATACCTTCCATTGCACTCTTCAACTCTTCAATAGCATTATAAATTATAGAGTAGGCTTTTATTTGCACTCCTTCTTTTTCGGCCAGCTTGGAAGCCTGCATGGAAGGACGAACATTAAACCCAACAATAATTGCATCTGAAGCTGCCGCCAGGAGGACATCACTTTCAGTAATAGCTCCAACGGCTTTATGTACTACCGCAACTGCAATTTCTTCAGTAGATAACTTCTGCAGGGAGTCGCTCAAGGCCTCCACGGAGCCATCCACATCACCTTTAATAATCAGATTAAGTTCTTTAAAGTTGCCCAGGGCCAAACGTCTGCCAATTTCATCCAGGGTTATATGCTTCTTAGCCCTTATACCCTGCTCCCTAAGAATCTGGGCCCTTCGGGTAGCCACATTCTTAGCTTCTCCTTCGTCCTGATACACCTTAAATTTTTCTCCTGCCTGTGGCGCACCATTTAATCCTAATATCTGCACCGGGCTTGATGGACCTGCTTCTTCTAAACGTTGATTCCGTTCGTTAAACATTGCTTTTATTCGTCCATAAAACTGCCCGCTCACTACTACATCACTCTGTCGTAAAGTTCCCGCCTGCACCAAAATCGTAGCCAAAAATCCCCGCCCTTTATCCAAAGACGCTTCTATTATAGTACCTGAGGCTTCCCTGTTAGGATTAGATTTAAGATCCAGCAATTCAGCCTCCAGTAATATCTTTTCCAATAAAATGTCAACGTTAAGACCAGTCTTAGCTGATATCTCCTGGCTTTGATATTTACCACCCCAATCTTCCACCAGGATATTCATCGCGGAAAGCTGTTCCTTTATTTTTTCGGGATTTGCTCCTTCCTTATCAATTTTATTAATCGCAAAGATCATCGGCAATCCGGCTGCCTGTGCATGACTGATCGCCTCCCTGGTCTGTGGCATCACTGCGTCATCGGCTGCAACGACAATAATTGCTACGTCTGCAGCCTTAGCTCCTCTGGCACGCATAGCAGTAAAAGCCTCGTGTCCGGGCGTATCCAAAAATGTTAGTTTTTTACCCGAAGCAATAGTTACCTGATAGGCTCCCATATGCTGTGTAATACCACCTGCTTCTCCGGCCACTACTTTGGCATTTCTGATATAATCGAGCAGAGAGGTTTTACCATGATCCACGTGCCCCATAATTGTAATCACAGGTGCCCGTGGTTTAAGATCTTCCGTATTTTCTTCAATTTCTTCCTCCTCTTCTTCATCTGAAGCATCTATCCCAATAAATTCAACTTCAAAACCAAATTCACCTGCTACCAGTTCAATCACCTCCGCATCCAGACGCTGATTAATGGACACCATAATACCCAGCCCCATACATTTACCGATCACATCTGCAAAACTTACATCCATCAGGTTGGCTAATTCGCTCACTGTCACGAATTCGGTAACCTGAAGTTTATTATCTTCCAGCGCTTCTCCTGCCAGATGCTCAGCCTCTTCTCTTCTTGCTCTTCTGAGCTTGGATTTGGCGCTCTTTCCTCCTTTTGAAGTTCCAGCTAACTTAGCCTGCGTTTCCCGGATCTTATCCTGGATTTCTTTGGCATCAATTTCCTTCACTTCTTTGGATTCTCTGCGTTTATCCACGCCCTTACTATGGGAATGATTAAAACGTCCTCCGGCGGCCCCCTGATGCCTGCCTTCTCTTCTGTCGCCCTGCTTCTGTATTGAGGGCGGGGTGGCCTCTCTTCTATGTCCTCGCTGCTGACTTCCTTCCGGAGATGAGGTTTGATCCCTTTTTTCTATAGGTATACGCTTTCTTCTTCTTTTTTCCTCATGCGTCCTGGCAGGAGGTTTGGGTTCACTTTCAGAAGGCAATGTAATGCGCCCAACTACCCTGGGGCCTTCTAATTTTTCCGCACGAATGTTTTCCACTATCTGGGTATCTTCTTCGCTAGTCTGCCTGATTTCCTCTTCCTGAATTTCCTGAACTTCCTGAATTTCCTGAACAGGAATGACTTCGGGCTCAACTTCAGGTTCAACCTTTGTTTCAGGGGCCTCCGCTTCTTTAGTCTTCTCCGTTTTAGCCTTGCTTACCTTTTCCTTCTGTGGTTTCTCTTCTACTTTCTTTTTTGCCGTTTTCTTAGGTCTCGTTGAAGAATCTATCGCACTCAGGTCTATTTTATCCAGAATTTTAGGCCCTTCTAATTCTGGAGCATCTAATTTAATGATGTCAGGCTGAGCAACTTCGGCTACCGGCTGCTGTACAGGCTGCACCTCTGGTTCCGGAACTGCTACTTCTATCACAACCTCTGCTTCTTTTTCAGGCTGTCTCCTGCGGGTATCTTTCTTAAACAATATCTCTTCTTCATCCTTCTTTTTCCGTCCTTCTATGACTGCTCCTTTCGGGATTTCTATCTGATCACTTTTTGCCTTAGCTGCTTTGTCTGATGAAAATTCCTGCTGAAGAGAAAGATACATTTCCTCTGTCAACTTACTGGTAGGTTTCAGTTCATCTTTGACCAAGCCCTTCTCCATCAGGAAATCAATAAGTGTTTCCTGTCCAATATTAAATTCTTTGGCCGCTGCTAATAAGCGTGGTAATTTTATTTCAGCCATACTTTTTTATTCCTTCAATCCCATATCAAAACCGACGGGATTTATTTTTATTCTGTTCGTTTAATTATACTAATTCCATCGCCTCATCTTTATTCTTTTTCAAATTCTGCCTCCAGCACTCTTTTCACTTCTTCTACGGTTTCTTTTTCCAAATCGGCCCTTCGAATCAATTCTTCATTGGACAGATCCAGCACACTGCGCGCGGTATCACAACCGATTCCTTTTAAAGAATCAATTACCCAACCGTCAAGTTCGTCTGCAAATTCGTCCAGATCAACATCAAACTCTTCGATTTCATTTTCATCATCCCTAAAGACATCTATTTCGTATCCAGCCAATTCAGAGGCCAGTTTGATGTTCACCCCGCGTCGCCCAATGGCCAGCGATACCTGATCGGGCTTAAGAAAAACATTCGCATGTTTTCTTTCTGTATCCAACTCCATGAAACTCACTTTAGCCGGCGTTAAGGCGCGCTGAATAAGCAATTGGGTATTGTTGGTCCAGTTGATTACATCAATATTTTCATTTTTCAGCTCCCGGACAATGCCATGAATCCGGCTTCCTTTCATTCCCACACAAGCGCCCACCGGATCAATCCGGTCATCGTACGATTCTACCGCCACTTTTGCCCGTTCCCCCGGCTCTCTCACTATTTTGCGAATTACAATAAGTCCGTCAAATATTTCAGGCACTTCTATTTCAAGCAGCTTCGCCAGGAATGAAGGATGGGTACGGGAAAGAATAATTACCGGCGCATTGTTTTTTAATTCCACTTTCTTCACAACAGCTTTTACATTTTCTCCTTTTTTAAAGAAATCAGAGGGTATTTGTTCCGATTTTGGTATTAATAATTCGTTTCCATCCTCATCCAATAATAATACTTCTTTTTTCCATACCTGGTATACTTCAGCGCTAATAATTTCTCCAACCCTGTCGGCATATTTTTTAACCAATATACTCTTTTTTAAATCGCTGATGCGGCTAGCCAGGGTTTGTTTAGCAGCCAGAATTGCGCGCCGTCCAAAGTCCAGGATATCCACTTCCTGAAATAACTCTTCTCCCACTTCAAAATCCGGTTCAATTTTAGTTGCTTCACTGTACGCAACTTCAGCTACAGGATCTTCTACCTGTCCATCCTCCACTATCGTTCGGCGATGGATGATCTCAAGGTCTCCCTTTTCTGTGTTTACAATTACGTCAAAATTCTCGTCGGAACCATATTTCTTACGTAACAGCGTTTTAAATACATCTTCCAGCACCTTCATTAAGGTAGGGCGATCAATATTTTCCGCATCTTTAAAATCCTGGAAAGATTCAATGAGATTTATACTTGCCATATTTCCGCATTTTATCCCCTAACAGAATAAGATTGTGACCTTCATTCGATAAGGAATGTTAAAATTGAATTTGAATTTTTGTAGTTTTAATGTTATCAAATGGAATATTATGTTCAATAACTTCCTTCTTTTTATTCTTTCCTTTTATCTCTTCCACCTGAATACCATCCTGTTCAACGATATTCAGTTTTCCCTCTATTATATTACCATCTAACAAGGTTACCTCCACATTTCTGCCGGTATTTTTCAGGTACTGGCGTTTTAATTTCAGCGGTTCATTCAATCCCGGTGAAGAAACTTCCAGAGAAAAATCATCTTCAGGAAAAAGATTGCTGTTTTCCAACTGTTTATATAAGGCCCGGTTGTATTTGACACATTTTTCAATTGAAATCCCGGTATCGGCATCCAGAAACACTCTTATATTGTGGGTAGAAGAAACCTTTACTTCCACGAGAAAGACTTCCTGATCCTCAGCCAGTATTTCAGATATCATCTTTTCTAATATCTCTGTTGTTTTGTCGCTACCCATAGTTTTGATAAATGAAGAAGGGAACGAGCCGTTCCCTTCTGTTGTTCTTTTCCGAATGCAAAGGTAGTATATTCAAATGAAGGACAAAATTTTTTTACCCGGTACTTTCGGATACCGGTAATTCTAAAGGTACCTCCTGCCCGATTTATTACACCTGATAATAGCTTCTGTACCAACGTATAAAATTTTCTATCCCGGTTTTTACATTAGTATCCGGCCTGTAATTAAGATTGGCTACAAGGTCCTGAACATCGGCGCAAGTAGCTGAAACATCGCCGGGCTGCATAGGAAGCAATTGCTTTTCCGCTTTTTTGTCAAGGTTTTTTTCAATAGCCTCTATGAAATCCAACAATCGAACCGGATTGTTATTCCCTATATTATAAACTTTATAAGGAGCGCTGGAGGAAGAAGGGTCTGGATGAATTGCATCCCAATTAAGATTTTTAGCAGGCGGATGGTCAATAACCCTCACTACCCCTTCAATAATGTCATCTATATAGGTGAAATCTCTCACCATATTCCCATTATTAAACACTTGTATAGGTCTGTTTTCAAGGATGGCACGGGTGAAGAGAAACAGGGCCATATCGGGTCTTCCCCAGGGACCGTATACCGTAAAAAATCTCAATCCGGTGGTAGGTATTTCAAATAAATGACTGTACGTATGCGCCATCAATTCATTACTCTTTTTACTGGCGGCATACAAAGAAATAGGATGATCTACATTGTCTGAAGTGGAAAAAGGTGATTTTCCGTTGAGTCCGTAAACACTTGAGCTGCTGGCATAGGCCAGATGCTTGATGCTGTGATGCCGGCAACATTCTAAAATATTTAAGAACCCAACAATATTGCTGTTAATATAAACATCCGGATTTGTGAGACTATATCTTACCCCTGCCTGAGCAGCAAGGTTACACACTTTATCAAATTCATGAGTGGCAAACAACTTATCCAGGTTGGCTTTGTCTTCCAATTGCATCTGAACAAAACTATAATTCGGAAATCTGGAACTGGTAACCAACTTTCCATATTCAATATCATTCTGTTCAATACCAGCTACTTTGAGTCTTCCGTATTTTAAATTAATGTCGTAATAATCGTTGATACTATCTAATCCTATCACCTCATCTCCCCGTGCAATTAGATAATTTGCCAAATGAAAGCCAATAAATCCTGCGGTTCCAGTTATCAAAATTTTCATTATTTGTTCTTTTGTTATGTATATCGTTTGTATAAACCTATCACTGTTCAATATTCATTGAACGGATTGGTTAAAAATCAAAAGTGAATCTTAAAAACATCCTATTAGGCTACGATACTTTTTCAGTTATCTGCAAAGTAAACAAACTAATGACACTTTTTACAGCGAAACGGCACATCCTCCCATTGAAACTGTATTATTTACCACAAATTAAAAGATAACCTTAGAAAAAATGGAGATTCAAATTTATTAGGTCATTTCAGGCACCTTCGTGGGCAAGTTTTTCGGCATTCTCTGCAAATTGTAAGGCGTCAATAAACTCCTGCAGATTCCCGTTCATAACGCTATCGAGGTTATAAACCGTTAATCCTATCCGGTGATCAGTAACCCTGCCCTGGGGATAATTGTAGGTTCTTATTTTAGCGGAACGGTCACCGGTGCTTACCAGACTTTTCCGGTGCCGGGCAATTTCTTCTTCCTGTTTGCGAACCTGTTCTTCATACAATCGGGTACGAAGCATTTGCATGGCTTTTTCTCTATTGGCTAATTGTGAGCGTTCCGTCTGACAAATCACCACCGTACCAGTAGGGAGATGGGTAAGCATTACTTTGGTTTCCACCTTATTCACGTTCTGCCCGCCTGCGCCACCGCTTCTTGCCGTTTCCATTTTCACATCACTCTCCTTTAATTCAAAATCCACTTCATCAGCCTCGGGCATCACCGCTACCGTAGCAGCACTTGTATGTACCCGTCCACTGGCTTCGGTATGTGGTACGCGCTGCACCCGATGCACCCCACTCTCAAACTTTAGGGTACCATACACATCTTCCCCGGATACCTCCAATTCCACTTCCTTATAACCACCTACTGTTCCTTCATTTTCACTGAGTATATTCGTCTTCCATCCTTTATCTTCACAATAGTGTATATACATCCTTAATAAATCGCCTGCAAACAGAGAGGCCTCATCTCCCCCCGTACCCGCACGGATCTCCAGAATAGCATTTTTTTCATCCTGAGGATCCTTGGGTATCAGCATTTGACGGATATCTGCCTCCATTTTCTCTTTTTCTTCCTCTAAAACGGGCATTTCTCCTTTAGCCATCTCCCGCATTTCAGCATCATCTCCATTCAATACTTCCCCGTAGAAGTCAAGGTTTCCCAATAATTTCCTATACCCGGCATAGGCATTTACAATTTTTTCCAAACTCCGGTACTCTCTGCTGGTAGCAGCAAACCTCCTGTTATCGTTTACAACCTCGGGGTTGGTCAATGCAACCCCCAACTGCTCAAATCTGGCTTTTATTGCTTCTAACTTATCTACCATTAGTTTTAATTCTCGATTGCTGGTAAGGTAAAATTTTGAGACAGCAAAGGTAGTTCAGGGTTATCTTATTACAAATTCGGGATTCAGGAAAGATTTTGAACTTTTCTATGCAACACCTTAATAAGAGTAGCCTGTTCTGTTAATACTTCTCTTTCGGGATTGAATTTGATCTGGGAAAAAACCAAGGCTATAGCACTGGTGAACAAAATCAGAGCCGCCAAAAAAAGCATTTCATTTTGAAAGGGAACCGGCAGCGCAGTAATGGAAGCAATACCCTGAACGCCCAATACCAGTTCATTAACAACAACCCCGGCAAAAAAGCCTAAAGAGGCATTTCGCGCCATTTCTGTAGGTTGGAATTGATCTGTTTTAAAGCAATAATAAATTATGAATAAACTAAAAGTTCCCAGCAATACAAGGTGTAAATAGAAAATGATTACCGGCCGGTAATCAAACAGCATTTGACCCAGGGAGGGAATCACAGATAGGGCCTGGAAGATCAATTTCATTGTCATAGCAATAATTGCAGTATACACCAGCCATTTTATCCATTTCTTTCTGTTGTTAATCCTGGATTCCCGTAATACCCTCCATCCCTTTACCATTAAAACCAACCAGGCTGCTAACTGAATTAAAGTCGCAACCGCTGTAATTATTTGAATCCATACCGGTAATTTAGCCCAAAGAATGGATTGGAAAAAAGTAGGAATAACCGCAACGACAAATATTACGAAATACCGCTTTAAACTAAAAAAATCCTTCGGCAATAAGGTTGTTATCAAGGCCATACAACCAAAAAAGAACCATCCATTGTATTGAAAATGCAGATAATAATGAATGGAAGCAAGTGTCATTTCGCGGCTGTTATTATTGGAGGCCATTAAATAGGCAAGAGCAAATGGGCCTGCAACTGAAATAACGTTGAAAACCAAACCTGCTATAGCCCATGGCCTGGCCGCATTACCATGAGGCATATACTTACTGTCCCTTATAAAAGCATAAGCATATGATACGCCAACAAGAAGAGACATGGTGGAAAAAGTAATGGACACAGCCTTATAACCCTGTATACTAAAAGCAATCAGCATCCCATAAGCGCTGATCAAATTGGCAACGATGAGCCAAAAATATTTTCTTTGCTTTACCTCTGAAATAAACGGGGTCAACAAAATGGCTAACGCCGTAAACAAAAAATGAGTGACCCAACCACTGAACGCAAAATGAGAGTGTGCATGCAACAGGTTATTTTGTACAAACATTGGAAAATCAAAAGCAATTTTATAACGCATCGTCATCCCCAATAGCGCCACTAAAGAGAGATTAACTATTCCAATCCGAAACCACCTTTTGCTATTGATTACTGCTGTATTCAATGTGCTTAAATTAAAAACTGTTCCAGCGAAAGTACATACTCTTCTCTATGGAAGAGCGATAGTGTATCCATCAGGCTGTCATGGAATTGTCATTTTTTGGATAGATAGACACTTTTACAAGAGACGATCCCAAAATGGGGTGGCTTAATCACAAACCATAGCACCGCACTTCGTGCGGCATTATTATTCTCCTTCCGCTTGTGCAAGTAAACCTGCCAATCATTCGGGGAATAAAAAATGCTCCTTTCGGAGCAATATGGTTTGACTTGCGGAGAGGGCGGGATTCGAACCCGCGATACAGTTTCCCATATACACACTTTCCAGGCGTGCTCCTTCAACCACTCGGACACCTCTCCTTTTTTTAAAGGACTGCAAAAATAGTGATATTAGCCATTGGGCAGGCAACCCAGGTGTATTTATTTTTGACGTAGCCACCTTTACAGCTTTGTCTCTTGCCCACTTTGATATACGATGGCTGCATTCAAAGTGGTAATCCTTCCTATTTCTTCCGGATCAAGGTTTTTTACTTCAGCAAGGGCGGCTACGATATATCTTAAATATGCACTTTCGTTTCTCTTCCCTCTTTTTGGCACCGGCGCCAGGTAAGGAGCATCCGTTTCCAGTACAATATGATTTACATCAATATGCCTCAGGGTTTCAGCCAGACCTGATTTTTTGAAGGTGAGCACACCTCCTATACCTATATAAAAACCCAGCGCGATTATCCTTTCGGCTTCTTCCACACTGCCGCCGAAACAATGAAAAATTCCTTTTAAACCTCTGCCTGAAAATTCAGATACCACCTCTATACAAGCCTCCGTAGATTCTCTGGAATGGATGACTATAGGAAGATTATATTGAATCGCCAATTCAATCTGATACCTGAATGCATCCTGTTGCTGTTTTTCAAAAGTCCTGTCCCAATAAAAATCCAGACCGATTTCTCCCACCGCAGCAAATTTTCTTTTACGCATCCACGAATCAATTATCTTCAGTTCCTCTTTATAATTTTCTTTCACCGCACAAGGATGCAAACCCATCATTGCAATGCATACTCCCGGATAAGATGCCTCCAATTGTAGCATGGCATCTATTGAAGCGCTGTCTATATTGGGGAGATAGAAACGCCGTACTCCCTCATTTTGTGCATTTGAAATGACGGTTGCAATATCATGCTGAAATTCGTTGTCATACAAATGACAGTGTGTGTCAACAATAATCATCTTTGATGCTCTCCCTTTACTTCTCCATAATTTTATCCTTCTTGTAGCTTCCATTACAGAAGCCTTCATAAAGCCGTTTATACAAGCGTTCATATTGTGGCACGATACGGGAGATATCAAAATTATCAGCCTGCTTTTTTGCGTTTTCTCTGAAACGGCTCAGAGAACTTTCGTCCTTAAGAATATCAATAGCATAGCAAGCCATCTGGTCTGTATCGCCCAGATTGCCCATGAAACCATTTATGCCCTGGTCAATAATTTCCGGCAGCCCTCCTACATTGGTTGCTACTACCGGAGCTCCTCCTGCCATTGCTTCCAGGGCCGACAACCCAAAACTTTCGTATTCAGAGGGTAATAAAAAAAGGTCTGCTACCGCAAAGATTTCTTCCATATCCTGCTGTTTGCCAAGAAACCGGATATCATCGCATAAATTTAGTTCTCTGCATAATGACTCGGCGACATGGCGTTCGGGTCCATCCCCTACCAGCAACAAACGCGAAGGGATAACGTCATTCAACTTTTTGAAAATCTGAATCACATCGCCAATGCGCTTTATCTTTCTGAAATTAGACGCATGTAATATGATACGCTCGTTATTGGGAGCAATTACTTTTCGGAAGGCATCAATAGGTTTTCTGTTAAACCGGTGAACGTCCACAAAATTGTAAATAACTTCAATATCTTTTTCGATATTGAAGCTATGAAAGGTTTCTTCTCTCAGATTTTTTGATACCGCAGTAATGGCATCACTTTGGTTGATAGAAAAAGCAACTACGGGAGCATAAGTTTTATCGCGGCCTACCAACGTGATGTCTGTTCCGTGAAGCGTAGTAATTACCGGCACATATTTTTTCTCTTGTTGCAAAATTTGCCTGGCCATATAGGCTGATGATGCGTGCGGAATAGCATAATGAACATGCAAAAGATCCACCTTATTATTTCTTATCACATCCACTAAAGTACTGGCAAGTGCAGATTCGTAGGGTGGATAATCAAAAAGAGGATAGGTTGGCACCCTCACTTCATGATAAAATATATTAGCCCGGAAACCTGTAAGCCTAACCGGTTGCCGGTAGGTAATAAAATGTATATCATGACCCTTATCGGCAAGGGCCATTCCCAGTTCTGTTGCCAATACCCCGCTTCCGCCGAAAGTGGGATAACATACAATACCTATATTCATGCTCTTAGTTTTAAAACATGAGCAAAGTTAACTGTTTAATATCGGGTGAAACCGCGTTAGGGAATGGA
This sequence comes from uncultured Terrimonas sp., assembly GCA_964518685.1. Classification (GTDB taxonomy): domain Bacteria; phylum Bacteroidota; class Bacteroidia; order Chitinophagales; family Chitinophagaceae; genus Agriterribacter. The sequence goes on along the minus strand of CAZFGP010000018.1, from coordinate 21,404 downwards.
ATTTTAAATCAGTCCCAGGTAGTTGGTTTCAGAGACATTTATTAATTTGTAGCCTCAAACACCAAAAGATGAAAAAGATTTTACTCATTATCCTGGTATTGCTTCTCGGAGGCTTGTCTTCTTTTATTTATATAAAATACTACTTTGTTTTAGGAGAAGGAGTAAAATCAGGCGAACTAAACTACTGCGTAAAAAAAGGCTATCTGTTTAAAACCTATGAGGGGAAACTTATCCAGACAGGCATTCGCTCTTTAACACCCAATACTATACAATCGTACGATTTTGAGTTTTCCGTAACCAACGAAAGAGTAGCCCGAACACTAATGGCAAACTCAGGAATGGTATTCGACCTTTATTATAAAGAATATAAAGGGGTAATACCCTGGCGCGGATTTAGCAAATATATTGTGGATAGCATTGTAGCCATGAAAGATCCCCGAACCGGTAATTTAGTTCGGTAATAATCGTGCTGACTTTAATTTTTACCTAAAATAAAAATAGCAGGGATTTTATGGAGATCGGGTTTCTCATTTCGCCATTCTGCTATAGTTTTTGTTTTGATATATTCACGCGGAGAGGTTAGCGATGCCGCTATACACAACCGGGTGTCTGGGCTACAGGTTTTTAACAGAGTTTCCAGTAACGGCTGATTTCGATAGGGGGTTTCAATGAATATTTGAGTACATTGCCTGGTTTGCACTTCATTCTCCATTGCCTTTATTGCTTTTATTCGAGCGCCGGGGTCAATAGGAAGATATCCTGCAAACCTGAAATGCTGTCCGTTCATCCCGCTACCCATCAGGGCCAGGATAATGGAGTTGGGTCCCGTGAGCGGACAAACTTTAGCGCCTACAGACTGAGCTGCAGCAACCAGGATTTGCCCGGGGTCGGCAATTCCGGGACAGCCTGCCTCACTTATGATACCTACTGTTTTATTACTCCTAAGGGTTTCCAAAAATACCGACCGCTCTGCTTCCTCCGCCTTATGGATCGTATGCCATTCGTAATGGTCTATAACCATCTCCGGCCAGATTCGCTTCAGGTAACGTCGAACCGTTCTCTCATTTTCCACAAAAAAAACGGAGCACTGCTTCACAGCATCCACTATGTAGGCGGGAACGGCGTCCAAACCTTCCTCATCCAGCGTGGCGGGTATTAAATATACAGTTCCCTTATTCATCAATGTGATTGTATTGTTTTACAGATCGCCTGCGTGAACGAACTTCTTTACCAATTAAGCGATCTCTAACTCTCCCCGGATTGGTACAGACTAAGGGTTGCAGCTACAACAGCATAAGCCGGCGCCAATACCCAGCCAATACCTATAAGCCCATGCATCAAATAAAAGACAAGCCCATTACCAATAGCAAGTCCTTTATGCTTGCTGATAAACTCGATGGTTTGTCCGCCAGGTAGTTTTTGTCTCTGGCAACTATAATCCAGCATAGAGAATCCATAATAGTAACACTCCAAAAGCAATACCACCAAAGGCGTAATCCATCCTAACAAAGGAACAAAAGAAATAATAAGCAGGGAAATCGTATATACTGTCTGCCACAGGGAATTACGCAATGCGAGTTTAACTCCCCTTTTCATATCCTTTAAAATTTGTCTGAAATCGAAAGGATATTCCCTTCCTTCCATAATAAATGCCGTCTTTTCACTTAGATAACTGTACAATGGCGACCCCAGAATAAGCCACATGAATTTGAACCATGAAAAGTACAGCATGATCAGTATAAGCCATAGCATAACCCCGCCTAAAGCAAAGAAAAAACCCAGCAGACTGCTCTGCATCCTGTCCACCCAGGCTTTTAATCCGGTTTTAATACTTAGAAGTTCAATGACATAAGTAGCGCTCTTGCCAAAAAAATACATGCCTACTACAAATAAGATGGCATAGATTAAACCCGGAATAATAATCCACTTCCACAAACGTTGCTCGCGGATAAAACGGTGGGCTTTAAAGTAAGCCTGAACAGCTATTATAATTTCTTTAAGCAAACGGACTATTTTAATTGGTTTTTGAACTGCCAATAGCGGCGGGTAATCAAACCTACATAAATTTTTTATTTAATTTCCCTTTATGAAGAAACTGGGTTATGAATTTTATAAGCGGGACGATGTAGTGAAAATAGCAAAGGAGCTTCTGGGAAAAGTATTGGTTACCAATTGGGAAGGTCTGCCAACTTCAGGTCGGATTGTAGAAACAGAGGCATATAACGGGGTTGCCGACAGGGCATCTCATGCATTTAACGGCAAACGCACTGCAAGAACAGAAATAATGTTTGGAGATGCCGGTACGGGTTATATATATTTTTGCTACGGGATCCATCATTTATTTAATGTAGTTACCAATGTTACCAATATCCCCCATGCAATACTGATCCGGGCCATTGAGCCTATGGAGGGAATTGAGGTAATGGTACTGAGAACAGGTAAAGTAAGAGGGGATATTAAACTTACCTCGGGACCCGGTAATCTGTCCAAGGCGCTTGGTATCCATAGAGAATACAGCGGAATAAGCCTGCTCACAGATAGGATATGTATTACTGATGATGATTTTGTGTTGAAAAAAAGTCAAATTGTAGCGACCCCGCGAATCGGTGTAGCCTATGCCGGGGATGACGCAAAATTACCCTATCGGTTCTTCATCAGAGGAAATCCATATGTAAGCAGTAGAAATAAATTCTGACCATAGCCTAAATTCGATTTTTGAGGTTCTCCGATCATTTATATTATCCTATTTTTGCCATCGGATGACGCAATTTGATCACGATAGCATCGTACCTTACAAAGAATCGGATCTGACTAAAAAACAGCAGGTTGCCGAAATGTTTAACAAAATTGCATTTCGCTACGATTTTATGAACCGCTTCCTGTCAGCAGGGATTGATGTGGGCTGGCGAAAAAAGGCTTTGCGTCAATTGATAAAGGAAAAGCCTAAAATGTTGTTAGATGTAGCCACCGGAACTGCGGATATGGCGATTATGGCATATGAATTGCTTAAACCCAATAGAATAACCGGTATTGATATTTCCGATAAAATGCTGGCAATCGGAAAAGAGAAAGTGTTAAAATCTGGTTTAGAGTCATATATTGACCTTCAAAGTGGTGATAGCGAAGCAATAAACTTTTCCGACAACACGTTTGATGCAGTAACTGTAGCATTTGGCGTGCGTAATTTTGAACATCTGGAGCAGGGGCTTAAAGAGATCAGGAGAGTGCTAAGACCCGGCGGAAAAATAGTAATATTAGAATTTTCAAAACCTAAAATTGCAGGTATAACCCAACTTTACAATTTGTACATGAAAATCGTTGCACCGCAATTGGCCGCTGTAATTTCAAAAAACAGAAAGGCCTATGAATATTTGAATCATTCAGTGCAGGGTTTTCCGGAGGGTAAGACATTTGTGCGTATTTTAACAAACATTGGATTACGGAACACGTCATGCAAAAAATTAAGTCTGGGTATTTGCAGTATTTATTGTGGTGTAAAATAGCAGCGGCTTTTCTTGCTGTCCTGGGATTTGCAACATCCTCGTTTGCCCAGTTGCGGAGTAATCTCAATTTACCCAATCATGATGAGAAGCGCTATTACTTTGGTATTGTTCTGGGGTACAATACCTCCCACTATCAAATTTCCCAATCTCCATCTTTCCTAAGGCAGGATAGTATTCAGGCGGTGAATGGACTAAACAGTGGGCGAATTCATCTGGGTATCATGGCAAACCTGCAGCTCTCCCACCGATGGGACATCCGGTTTTATCCTTTAAACCTTATTTTTAGTGAAAAGAAGTTTCAGTACGATTTGAAATATCCGGACCTTGGAGAAAGTGGGTTGCAGAAAACCCAGAAAGTAGAATCTATTGTAATGAGTTGGCCTTTACAGGTACGCCTCAAAAGTGACAGGATAGGAAATTTCAGGGTGTATACCTTAGCCGGTATAAAATTCGACTATGATCTGGCTTCTAATTCAGGCACATTTAATTCTGAAAACCTGTTAAAGGTTAAAAGAAACGATTTTGGAGTAGAGGCGGGCATAGGCTTCCAATTTTTCAATAAATACGTTATTGTATCTCCTGAAATTAAAATCAGCCAGGGCTTGAGTAATGTACACGCCAAAGATCCATCACTCAAGTATTCAAATATCATTGATCAATTGAATTCCCGAATGATTCTATTCTCACTTCACTTTGAGGGCGGGGGATTTTTATGATATCTAAGTCCGTGCCGCCCTCCTCTGCAAAGTAATTACCAGTCCTGTTTTGCTACTCCTGCTTTTATTGCAGCAAGAGCCTTAGCCTCACCCAGTAAGGAAGTAAGTTTATTTCCTTTACCATCATGCCCTTTTGCTATATAGCCACCTTTTGCCGTTTTGGAAATTACAGCATCGAGTATAGGAACATTTTTTTCCTTTGTCTTTACATTATATGCAGTTAATACCGCTGAATCTGCCATAAAATTGATTTTTCGGTTAGTGATATAATTCGATTGGAATTTACTATAAATTTCAGAAAACAATAATGCTATACTTTTCAAAGAAAGTTAATACTTTTTACACATCAAGATTCGCATATTTGGCATGCGATTCAATGAACTCTCTTCTGGGCGCCACTTCATCGCCCATCAACATGCTGAATACCCGATCTGCCTCTGCAGCGCTTTCGATTGTCACTCTTTTAAGGGTACGGCTTTCGGGGTTCATTGTAGTCATCCACAATTGCTCGGCATTCATTTCTCCCAAACCCTTATACCGCTGAACATTTACACTATCCTCTCTTCCACCGCCAAATTTTTCCACATAAGCCTTACGTTCTTCCTCTGTCCATGCGTAAGCTGATTCCTTCCCTTTTTTTACAAGATAAAGAGGAGGCATGGCAAGGTAAATGTATCCCTGCTCCACCAACTCCTTCATATATCGAAAAATAAACGTTAAAATCAGGGTAGCAATATGACTTCCATCCACATCGGCATCGGTCATAATAATCAACTTGTGGTATCTCAATTTAGAAATATCCAGTGCCTTAGGATCCTCCAACGTACCTACCTTTACGCCTAAGGCCGTAAACATATTCCGAATTTCCTCATTATCATAAATCTTATGTTCGAGTGCTTTCTCTACATTCAGGATTTTTCCTCTGAGTGGAAGAATAGCCTGAAAACGCCTGTCGCGGCCCTGTTTTGCCGTGCCTCCGGCGGAATCACCTTCCACCAAAAACAATTCACACTTTTCAGGATCCCTGTCTGAGCAATCGGCCAGCTTTCCAGGCAATCCGCTACCCGTCAATACACTTTTTCGTTGTACCAGTTCACGGGCCTTTCTGGCTGCCGCACGTGCCTGAGCAGCCAAAATAACTTTGGAAATAATCAGTTTGGCGTCTTTTGGATTCTCTTCCAGATAATTCTCTAAAACCCGGCTCAGTGTAGTGTCTACAACGCCCATTACTTCATTATTTCCCAGCTTCGTCTTGGTTTGACCCTCAAACTGAGGCTCCGGCACTTTTACCGAAATTACGGCACTTAAGCCCTCCCGGAAATCATCACCTTCAATCTCTACTTTTGCTTTCTCAAACAAACCCTGCTTTTCTCCATAGGCCTTAAAAACCCTGGTAATAGAACGACGAAAGCCTGCCACATGAGTTCCGCCTTCAATCGTATTAATATTATTTACATAACTAAAAATGTGTTCCTGAAATCCGTTATTATAAATCATCGCCACCTCCACTGTTACATTTGTAACGGGCTCGAGTGCTTCTCCATAAATAACTTTTGGCAGGAGCGCTTGCCGTCCGCCGTTCTTATCAAGAATTTCGACAAATTCGGCAATACCACCTTCACTGAAAAACGTTCTGGAATAGGTATTCCCATTTTCGTCCTTTTCTCTCAGATCTCTAAGCACAATATTTAAGCCCTTATTTAAGAACGCCAATTCTCTCAAACGAGCCTCCAGTATGTCTTTATTGAAAACAGAAACTATAAAAATTGAAGTGTCTGGCCAAAACTGAACCAGCGTTCCTGTTTTTTCAATAGTTCCTGCCTCTCTAACAGGATATTGAGGAATTCCTGTACGGTATTCCTGCTCAAAAATCTTCCCTTCGCGCCAAACGGTTACCTTCATTAAGGAACTGAGCGCATTCACACAACTAACCCCTACTCCATGCAGTCCGCCTGATACTTTATAGGTATTTTTATCGAATTTACCACCGGCGTGCAAAACCGTCATAACCACCTCCAGGGCACTGCGCTTTTCTTTTGAGTGCATCCCGGTTGGTATTCCACGTCCGTCATCTTCCACGCTTACAGAATTATCTTCATGAATCGTGACCGTGATATTTTTACAATATCCGGCAAGGGCTTCGTCAATGGAATTATCTACCACCTCATACACCAAATGATGTAACCCTTTCGTACTGACGTCCCCAATATACATTGCGGGGCGTTTTCTAACTGCTTCTAAACCTTCAAGAATTTGTATACTGTCTGCGCCATATCCATTCGTAATTGGAGAGGGAGTGGTCAAAGCCTGCGTTTCATTACTCATAATTCGTTCCGAATCACTTTTTCTAAACAAAAAATATTCCCGCAAAGGTACTGAAATTAGGCTGTGCAGGCAATTTTATTGTTCTTTTTTTAAGTTTAAACGACGTATATTTGCACTCTTATGTTTCAGGCTACAAAAATAATTGATTTAGCACAAAAGCATCCGAAAATGCTTAATGATTTAAGTGTGATTCATGAGAAGGAGCGTCAAACGCCGGGCGCTGTTCAATACAGTATTAAACGATATAGTCGCATCCCACAATGGAGCACTGATGATATGGGCATGATGATTTATCACTATAAAAAAGGTGAGCCATCGGCTAATTATCTGGAATTACGGTTTTGTATTAGTGGAAATTTGTATTGCAAAGGGAATGGTCAAACCTGTCTCAATTGCAAAAATGGACTTACTACAGCATGTTCGTCAAAGGAAGACACTATTGATGTCATGAATTTTACCTTTCTTCCTGAACACTTATTGCAATTTGTAAAAACACCCCGTTCCTTTGATTTGCCCAACGAGGTGCTTTGCTTCAAACATCCTTCATCATTTACCAAAACCCTTCCTCTTTGTGGCCGGGTTAGAGGTATTTTGGAAAGTTTGTTGAATAATCCCTACTCCGAAAGTTTCGAGAATATCTATATCAATGCGCAAACGCAGATGCTTCTGCTGTACAGTTTGGAATGTATGCTGGGAGACAAGGATGCAGATTCTTTCAGTTGTAAATTTCTTTCCAATGACTCCGACAGAGAAAAAATTCGGAAAGCAAGAGAGATTCTGCTGGAACATATTGGCGAGCCCATCACAATTAAGGACCTCAGCCGAAAAGTAGCCATTAATGAATGTTATCTGAAAAAAGGATTTAAAGAAATTTTTGGTACTACCATCTTCGACTTTTACCAAAGTCAGCGCATGGAACACGCCAAATACCTCCTATATGAAAAAGGGATGAGCGTAACCGAGGTTTCTCTAATGTTGGGCTATTCCTCTATTTCCCATTTTTCTACCGCCTTTAAAAAACATACCGGATTAAAACCCTGTGAGTTGCTCTTAAGATAGTGTAAACAGGAATAAATCCAGACAGGTATGAAAGCATTGGTATATAAATCTACTGGAAGCTGGTACCTGGTAAAGGGTACGGATGGTTTGTGGTACAATGCCCGAATTAAAGGAAAGTTTAAAATATCGGATATTACTTCTACCAACCCCATTACCGTAGGAGATGAAATAGAAATTGAAATCGAAGAAACGGAAGAGCAAAGTGCTGTTGTTTCCCACATATATGACCGGCATAACTATATCAACCGTCAGTCGCCGGCCAACAAACATTTGCATCATATAATTGCGGCTAATATTGATCAGGCAGTGCTGATCTGTACCATCAGGCAGCCCCGCACCTCGCGAGGTTTCATTGACCGGTTTCTGGCAGGGGCAGAAGCCTATCATATACCTGCTGTTTTGCTGTTCAACAAATCAGATATTCACCGGGAGAAGGATGCGCTCTCTTTTGAAGAAACGAGAACGATATACGAGGCCATAGGCTATCCTGTAATGTTGGTGAGTGTGGAAAAGGAAGAAGGGATGGAGGATATGGAAAGACTCCTGAAAGATAAAGTAACCCTGATCAGCGGACATTCCGGGGTGGGAAAATCTTCGTTCATAAACAGGATAATACCCGGGTTTTCACTCAAAACACGGGGGGTAAGTGAATGGAGTGGCAAAGGGCTGCACACCACTACTTTTGCAGAAATGTTTGACCTTCCCTTCGGCGGCAGGATCATTGATACACCGGGAATACGGGAATTTGGCATGGTGGATATCCCGCGGCAGGAGCTTTCTCATTATTTCCCCGAAATGCGGGCCCTTCTCACCAAATGCCAGTTTAATAATTGTCTTCATATTGAAGAGCCGGGTTGTGCAGTTAAAGAAGCGGTGGAAGATGGAAGGATCAATATTGAACGCTACCTCAGCTATTGTAATATTTTGGAGTCTATTCAGGATAAGGAATACTGATCGGACATTTGATTAGCTATATCCTCCATTTATACCATTAAACCCTTGTTAGTTAGATGTCTGCAGTTGAAAAAGAGAGGATGAATGGAATATCCGGTAATACATCCAAAAGGTTCGTTTTTACGGGATTTAGGTGAGTACCGCACGTAACACCTGCTTCAAAATTGAGAGGTATCTTCCGTTATTTTTCCGCACTTCATTGCTTGTAATCAGCCAGCTTTCGGACTAATTCCTTTATGGCTTCATTTTCTTTTGTAACAGGCCGTCTCAAATGTACCGGCAGAATGGATACCCCATTGTATATATTATAATGCAGGGTAAGCTTATATCCTTTATATACAAAATCCCAATAAGAGGTGTCCTGGTCATCAATTTTATTGATAAACTTTACAGATAGTCTGTCGGTAAGTAACCGGGCTATCACATAGAATCTGTCAAAACCACAATTGCCATCTATAACAGCATCAGTACAACCACTACCACGTTGCAAACTAAAATTCATAAATAACGCTTTTAGGTGAATGCCTAATGGTTAAACGATTTTGCTTTCGGCGTTTTTTCGCCGCTCAGCACCCTTTCCGCACCCACGCTCTTCCCGTTCGCCGGACATCCATATTTGGGGGAGCAGGCGCTCAGATAAGATATCACAAAAAAACAGGCCGTTGCAAGAAATATCCAGGTTTTCATTTGCCTTTTAGTTAAGTGCTTTCGCTTCACTTTCCCTTTTTGATATGAACGATTAAGATTGACTTTTGGTATATAGTTTTAATAAAAGTCGGCAAAAGAAACTTAATTTGCCCTCAATTTGATTACCAATTTATTTCTTTAACAATTTCGGAGTTATAGCATGAAAGAAAGGAACGGTTTGCAAATGTAATTAACCTTTCAGATGAAGTATAACCTATACCATTTTCATAATATGTGCGATGTTTTTGAAAAGATAACTATCTTCTTATTGTTGACGGGTATTTTTTCCTGTAAGGAAAATCGCAGTTCCATTCATCCTGAGTACCGCAGCATCACTCAGTCTGTTTATGCCTCGGGGGTTGTAAAAAGCAGGAACCAATATCAGGTATTTCCCGAATCAGCAGGAATAATGGATCAGTTGTATATAACAGAGGGCGATTCCGTAAGAACAGGTCAGGTAATAGCCCTGATCCGCAATCCAACCGCAATTCTGAACCGGAAAAATTCGATGGCAGCTGCTGATTTCAATGCGCAAAACAATACCAGGGACCAATTAGAGGAATTGCAAAACTCGGTGGAGTTGACAAAGCAAATGAAACAAAATGACTCTCTGTTGTACCTCCGGCAGGTGGAACTTTGGCAACAGGGTATTGGTACCAGGGTGGAACTGGAGCAAAGAGAGTTGAACGCCCGGAATACTGCAATCAATTATGAAAATGCTCTGCTAAAATACGGACAGGTGAAAAAGCAATTAGATTTTTCTGCCCGTCAATCCCGTACCAATCTGGCTATCGCTTCTTCACAGGAAAAAGACCTTGAAATAAAAAGTCAGATGAACGGGAATGTCTTCAGCTTATTAAAGGAAAAAGGAGAGATGGTAAATGCCCAAACTCCTATTGCGATAATCGGAGAAAAAAACAACCTCTATCTGGAACTGCAGATTGATGAAAGAGATATTAGCCTGGTAGCCGACAATCAGGAAGTTTTGATTACAATGGACAGCTACAGGCAGAAAGTATTTGAAGGAAGGATTGTAAAAATTTATCCCATGATGAACGAACGTTCCCGCACTTTTACAACAGAAGCAGTTTTCATCCGACGTCCTGAGGTACTCTATCCTAACCTTACTGCTGAGGCAAATATTATTATTTTATCCAAACAGAAAGCCCTGCTGATACCCCGTAGCTATCTTATAGATGACCAGTTTGTATTATTGAAAGATAAGAAAAAAGTAAGAGTAATCCCGGGAGCAAAAGACAATCAGTTTGCTGAAATTATTTCAGGAATTACCGACAAGGATGAACTGTTAAATCCCGATCTATGAAACCCCGTTTGTTAATTGAGATAACGCTTTCATTACTGGGTGCACGGATGCGGCAAACTATAGTGGCCGCTGTAGGAGTAACTTTCGGCATCACTATGTTTATCACCCTGCTCAGTTTTATGAACGGACTGAACAATCTATTGGACGGGTTGATTACCAACCGCACTCCCCACATCCGCATATTCAGAGATATTGCGCCGAGTAAAGACCAACCCGTAAACTTATCAGAACATTACGGAAAAACGTATAATTTTATTCAATCGCTAAGGGCTTCCAATGAGAGACAGGAAGTATATAATGCAAATAAAATCATATCCGTTCTCCGACAGGATAACAGAGTGCTTGGGGTTTCGGGCAAGGTTGCTACACAAGTATTTTTCAATACCGGAACTATTGATATCACCGGCTTCATGAATGGTATTGATGTTGAATCCGAAATAAAATTTTACCGGTTCAGCGATTATGTCACTTCAGGAAATCCAATGAATCTGAAATATACCAGGAATAGTATTATTCTGGGAAAGCCATTAGCCGATAAGCTATTGGCCAAAATTGGCGATGTAGTACAGGTCACCACCGCCCAGGGTGAACGATTTCCCTTAAAGGTGGTTGGTTTTTATCAGTCCGGGCTGTCTGATTTTGATAAAACACAAAGTTTTGCCAATGTATCTACTGTACAAACCATTTTAGGAAAACCGGCAAGCTATATTACCGATATTGAAGTAAAACTACGGGATATCAATACCGCTCCTTTATTGTCTAAACAGTTTGCCCGGCAGTTTGATACGGATACCGAGGATATTCAAACTGCGAATGCGCAATTTGAAACCGGCACTTCTGTCAGGAATATTATTTCTTATGCGGTGGGTATAACTTTGCTGATTGTGGCAGGCTTTGGCATTTATAACATATTGAACATGATGATTTTTGAAAAAATGGATACCATCGCTATCCTGAAAGCCACTGGCTTTGCAGGCGCAGATGTAAAGAAGATCTTTATGCTTATTTCTCTCAGTATCGGCATCGCGGGTTGTATTGCCGGCTTATTGCTGGGCAATATCCTGAGCCATATTATTGACCATCTTCCCTTCGAAACTGCTGCACTGCCAACGGTAAATACCTTTCCTGTAGACTTCAATCCCCTGTATTATATTATTGCAGTTGCATTTTCTTTGATCACTACCTATTTTGCCGGCTGGTTCCCGGCAAGGAAAGCAAGCCGGGTAGATCCGGTAATTATCATCAGAGGTAAATAGCATGGAATCAATTATACTTGAGGCAAAAGATATAAGCAAGAGTTTTAGAGACCCCGTTCTGATGCCGGTATTGCACCACATCAGTTTCGGTATTAATAAAGGGGAATTCACTTCTATCGTCGGGAAATCAGGTTGTGGAAAATCTACGCTGCTGTATGTGCTCTCCACTATGGATACCGATTATTCGGGCAAATTATATATAGATGGCACATTAATGACAGGAAAATCGGATAAAGCTTTGGCTCATATCCGAAATGAAAAAATCGGTTTCGTTTTCCAGTTTCATTACTTATTAAATGAGTTTTCAGTACTGAAAAATGTCATGCTTCCGGCTATGCGTTTGAACAAATATCCCGAAGAGGAAATTAAAGAGAAAGCTATGAAATGGCTAAAAAACCTCGGCATTGATGATTTATCACATAAAAAAGCGAATCAAATTTCAGGGGGACAAAAGCAGCGGGTTGCTATCGCCCGTGCATTAATTAATGATCCTGCAATTATTATGGGCGATGAGCCCACGGGTAATCTGGACAAAAAAAACAGCCAGATTGTTTTTGAAACCTTCCAGCAACTTTCCAATGAATTTAAACAAACCCTGTTAATTGTCACTCACGATACTGATTTTGCGTCAAGCACAAAAAGAATAATAGAAATGGAAGACGGGAAGGTAATCCGTCATTAATGAAATTAAAACACTGAAATGGTTTTAGCAACTGACCTGGACGGTACTTTTTTAGGTGGTGAATCCACTGATCAAAAGTCATTGTATGCCCTAATAAACAGGAATAAAAAAATTCAGCTCGTCTTTGTAAGCGGTCGCGGGTTGCCATCTATCTTACCCCTTTTAGAAGATCCTTTGATGCCCAAACCGGATTTCATCATCTGTGATGTGGGTGCCACCATAGTAAAAGGAAGTTCTCTGGAAGCCGTGGAGCCTATTCAATCGCTGATTGAGAAGCGGTGGCCGGGAAGTGAAAGGGTAACGGAACGCTTGTCAACAGTACAGGGGTTGGTTCGTCAGGAAGTACCGCAGCAGAGACGTTGTTCCTATTTTTACGATGAACAAACCAATATAGGGGACTTGAAAGAAAGAGTGAGAGAATTGAATTGTGACCTGATCTTATCAGCCGGCAAATTTGCGGATGTATTGCCAAAGGGCATCAACAAAGGAAATAGTTTGCAACTTTTAGCCCAGCAGTATCAGATGAATCAGAAAAACATTTTGGTAGCAGGCGACACTTTCAACGATCTCTCCCTATTTAAATCGGGATATATGGGGGTAGTGGTGGGAAATGCCGAAGCAGGACTGCTGGAAGCCACAGCAAACCTGCCAGCCATATTCCATGCCACACAGGAAGGCGCAGGTGGAATTCTGGAAGCCATGCACCATTTTTGCCTGACTCCGGCATCAGCTAAACAGTAATTCAATCCCAAATATGCAGTGGCTAATACGATTATTACAATGGCACGATTAAATATGAAAGTATTTTACTTCGTTCCGTAGGCGCCACAAAAAACGGCAGGCTCGGGAGACCGGTAAATCACACCGTTCACTTCAATGCCATCGGCAAAATGCCGTTCAAAATCAGTTATTCCCTTATCCAATGCGGGAGATGTGGCTTTTAAATGAAAATCCCAATTCAGATCAAAATCTGCATTATACCTATCGGTATCAAGGGGATAGTTCACAAATTCTGGATCGTTTTCACCGGCAAGCGTTCCAATCACATCATTCAAGCCGCCTATTATTTCATCGCTGGGCTGAAACTGATCCACCGTTATTTGATCATAACCATAGTAAAAGGTAGTATAAAACTTAGAACGGTTGTCTTCGGGATTTCCTTTGTCTCTTTTTATACCAAAACGGTCGTTCACCAATAAATTATTATAAAGATCGGCATGCACGCCCTTTTCCACCCAGATGGATCCGCCTTTAATGCTTGGTCGCCGCCAACCTCCGTTGATGATGGTATTATTATAACCAATTACGTACAGTTGCGGGCTGCGCTCCCCTTCGTTGGATAATTTGAGTCCACTGGTATTGGGACTGTACATCAGGTTAAAAGCAACATCTGCCAGCACGCCCGATTTCAGATTAATTGCATCGTCTGCCGGCGCTCCTATGGCATAAAAAACGCTATTGGCAATGATGGTTTTCCCTCCTTCCACATACAATGCGTCATCATAAAAATTACGGATAATGCTATTCATCACCACAAACTTTCCTTTCACATTTCCATAATACAAAGCGGGCAAATGTTTCCCAGCTTTGGCCTTGTATAATCCGGCCTTCACCGATGGCGACTCTTCAGTGGTGGCTGTACCTCCATATTCCATGATGGTATGCTGCAGCAGCACTTCTTCGGATGAAGGGGCGGAAACCATGCCTCCCCATAGATTTCCAAACAAATGATCTTCCGTTTTCCATTCATCGGGGACGGTAAATAACACGGGGTTGGTTGCAGTACCCAAACAATAAAGATTACCCCGGATGATGATTTCAGGAGCCACCACAGAATCGCTCATTATCACCTTTACGCCTTCCTCAATGATCAGGGATTTCCCCTCCGGAATTTCAAGATGACCCGTTATAATATAAGTGTTCCCTTTGGTCCAGACTCCCGAAACAGCGCCAGAAATACCTTCTGCCGGAGGATTAGAGTCAACCTTTGGATGTTCATCCTTCTTACAACCCGTTAGCAATAATAACCCTATAGAAAAATTAAAAATCCAGGAATACAATTTCATCTTTAATACTTATAATGATTAATAAAAATTTTCACCATGAATAACGAATTCCAAAATAAAAAGACCGATAATAACAATCCCGCCGGAGAAGGGTTTTTTTTATCCACTTCTGATAGGGTATATCTATATTCCGGGAGTTGTCGTTTTTAACATATACTATCATTGGGGTGTTTAACAGATTATTGGATTTCAGGAATATGCCCAGCCTGTTACGAAATTTCTTTTCCACTGAGGCGTCTATTTGAAAGGTTGGTTTTTGCCACTGGTCATTGCCTACAAATTGAGAAACCGTGTTGATCCTTTCTCCTGTGTATTGAAATGCCACCTGGGCATCCCATCCCTGTTTTGCGTCTTTAAACAAAAAAGCCAGGTTACCAATATGGGCAGGCTGTCCATACAAAGGCCGCTTTTCATTTTCAGCAATAGTTTTCAAATTCCCATTCGTATCGCGGATGCGCTTCGATTTGGATGTAACAATGCGGGAATGGGTATACGTATAATTAATTTTTATGCCTATTTTTCTGAAATATTTTACAAAATCAATTTCCGTTCCATAATTGGTAGCATTCCCAAAATTACCCGGCATATAATATATGTCCTGCCCCCTGAGGCTATCTGGTTTTAAAATATATTCAATCGGATTTTGAATGTACTTGTAAAATACAGCCACCATTATTTGTTCTGCCGGATTGGTAAACCTTTCAAAGCGTATATCTATATTATCTGCAACGGCGCGTTTCAGATCAGGATTGCCCCGTTCCACGTAATCTTCATAAACTATAGTATAAGGTACTATCTCAAAATATCCGGGGCGGTTAAGGGCACGAAAATAGGAGAGGCGAATATTTGTTTTATTATCCGGTTTATATTTTAAATGAATATCCGGTAGCGCATCGGTATATACCTGCCTATCCGAAGGACTGGACATTCCAATCGGGAAATTGAGGTAATACCCCTGATTGGTGTGCTCTAGCCGAATGCCACCTAATATCTCCATTTGCCTTCCCGGATAGCTGAATTGCAGGTATTCGGCATGGATACGCTCAAAAGACCTGTAGTTCAGGGCTGTGCCTATACTTCCGCGCGGATTTTCTACAATCCAGGGAATCTGATCGAAATCGGAAAAATCCTTTCCATAGCTGGCATATGGATCCTTTGAACGAAACTCATATTCATTATAAAAGTTCTTCCTTTTTTTATTCCGGTAAAGCCCTCCTATTGCCCATTTGACCGGCAAGGAGCCGATGGGCTGGTCAAAACCGAAATTGAGATAGCCTGAAAGGTCTCTCTCGGAATGGCGCTCCCAACGACGCAACCCGCTTTTAGCACTTGTTCTGGCGAAATTAAAATTTCTTTCTTCTCCGTTTAAGGTAACTTTTGCATCGTCGGGCAGGTTACTGTTTGCCCATGAGTACACCGCAGACCAGTCCAATTTTAGGTTTTTTGATATAAAATGTTTTCCCTGCAAGGTGTTGTTATAAATCTTTTGCCGGGTGGTTCTGGAGCGGGTTTCATATTCTAAAGAAGCGTTGCCATTCACCGGATCGTAACCCCCAAGGGTTAAAAAAGTGGATTGCATTTCACGGAGTTGGAAACTGGTGAGATTAAAAAATGCCTGATTCCACTGAATTTTATTCCTGCCTTTTAATCTGTAGTCTATTTTTGAATAGATGGCATATCGTAATTCCTGTTCCGAATAATTCCTCTCTTTCATGGTGGTTAGTGTTACACCCTTAAGCGTATCCACCACATTGGATTCAAAAAACAGGCTATTGCTGCCTTTATAGGTATTCTGAAAAGTACCCGCCAGCAACACACCCACCCTCTTTTTGAAATATCGGTTGCCTATGGAAAAGTCTGCGAGAAAATCGGGCGATGGTAATCCCGAACGATATTGAACAGGGCCTTTTGAAAAATCATCAGGCTTGGCATTGTACCTGTCGGGGTGTGTTTCATAAGGAGATTTATTGGCAATATCGCTATGGGTAAAGCTCATAAAATTGCGGGTAAAGAAAATATCGTGATAGCCGGTGAGTACGTTCACCGAAACTTCTTGTGTATCCGGCGCATCTTTTAGAACCAGATTCACCACTCCTCCTACGGCATCTCCTTCCATCTCAGCTGTAAGAGTTTTATATACCTCCAGTCGTTTCAATAGTTCTGAAGGAAAAATATCCAAAGGAATATACCGGTTTTTCTTATCAGGACTGGGAATTTTAATTCCGTTGACGGTAGTATAATTGTATCGTTTATCCATACCTCGCAGGATAGCATAGCGACCTTCACCAGTTTTATTTTGTTCTATGGAGATGCCCGACACCCGCTGAAGCAGGTTGGCAACCATAAGATCAGGAGAAATTTTAATGGCTTGTTCTGAGACGATGTTCATCACCTGCGGGGCTGATTTTTCAATACTCCTTATGCCTGCCTCACCCCAGTCTCTTGTCTGACCATCAATTACCACCTCCTGTAACCAGTTTTCATTATTTGGCTCCAGGTGCACCTCTGCCACCGTCTCACCCGTTGCCGCCATCTTTATCTCCCGGGTAAATGTTTTAAAAGAGATATAATCTATCACCAGTTGATAATTGCCTTCCGGAATATCAGTGAAAATAAATGAACCGTCCAATCCTGTGATAGTTGCAAATGGCGTATTTTTTAAATACACTGTAGCATTCACCAGGGGCGTCCCTTCCAACCGATCATAAACATGTCCTTTAAGTACCCCCGCTATAAGCTGTTGAGGGGAAAGAACTCCCCAAAAAAATAACCAGACAATATGAAAACGCAAAACAATAATTTGAAATATATTAATCAGAATGATTACCCCTTATCAGGAATGAGAACCTCAGTGTAAATGTAAGAGAATATAAAAAGAAAAAGGATTGCCTGTTAAGGAATCCTTTCTGTGATCCGGATTGGATTCGAACCAATGACCCTCAGCTTAGAAGGCTGATGCTCTATCCAGCTGAGCTACCGGACCTCTGGAGAGGACGCAAAGATAATTTTTTTTGTTTGGGTTCCAAATAGTAAAACCTGTTCTTATTGTACTCCTATGGCCCATTTAAAACATCTCTTTTGTATCCCACATCAAAATGACCAATAATCCCCGAAGTGCTTATAGGTTGAATAAGGTTCCCCATCACCTGCTTTGGTTCAAAACAGCAGGTCAAAGAAATATGTCATTGTTACCTAACTCCATTCCTCCCATTTCTTATCATTCTTTTTATTTACCCTGGCGGCAATAATAACGCTGATCTCATACAATAGAAAAAGGGGAACACAAACGATCATCTGGCTTCCCCAGTCAGGTGAGGGTGTAATAACGGCGGCAAGCACCAGTAAGGCTATATATGCGTATTTGCGATAGGTTCGTAAAAATCCCGGTGTAAGTAAGCCTATTCTTGCCAGCACCCATGAGGCCATTGGCAATTCAAAAGCAATTCCCGAGCCGAGGGTAATATCAATAATAGAATCCAGGTAATCACTAAGCATAGGCTTATAATCCAGGATATGCTGGGAACCCAGCGTATAATTATAAAGGAAATTAAAAGTAAAAGGTGCTAATAAAAAATAGCCAAATGCCGCTCCAAGAAAAAAGAAAAAGGAGACCCAGAAAATAACTCCTCTCGTGTGTTTAAGTTCCTGTTCTTTTAGGGCAGGTTTTACAAAACGCCAAATTTCCCAGCATAAATAAGGGAAAGCCAGTAATACACCACCTACTGCTGCAATGGAAATACTTGACATGAATTTTCCACTTACAGAAGTCACCTGAATTTTCAGGGAAATTGGCGGCATGCACAAAGAATCCCCCATACCTATGCTATGGCTTAGTGCACAAAACATTTTGTAAGAAATAAAGCCTTCCTGACTGGGACCCAAGATTACTTTATCAAAAATCCAGTCAATATTAAGAAAGATAGCAATAGCAAAAACAAGTACGGCAACTACAGAACGTACCACATGCCACCGAAGGGCTTCCAGATGGTCTATAAAACTCATTTCCGCATCATCGGTGTCCTGTTGCCCCCTGATCTTCTTAAAAAATAATTTTCTTTGTGACTCTATTGCCAATACCTTAAAAATTGAGGAAGCAAACCTAACGAAAAAAAATCTTTTCAAGAGATTCTAGTTTGGGCAAACCAACAGAAATAAGCAAATCATCCCATAATTCCTGAGTTCTCAATGAATTACAGAAGATCACAGGTCTGCCTAACCACAAAGCAATACAACCGTGGCTGCACCAATGATTACCAGCATATCTTTTGCAAGAATTAACAGCCTGGCCCGAATACATATCACGGATATACCATTAAAGTTGAGTGGCAGTATTAATCAGAATTGAGCCTGCGCCCTCTCACCCCATCGTAGGTAATGCAAAAACATTTAGGGGATCAAACGACCCTCTAAACCAAATTTTTCTTAGATTCCTTTTCTCTTTTTAGAAATTTGCAACACCGCTGGATAGCCCAATGCTTTTCGCCTTCTGATAGAGATGCCGGTTTTTAATTCGATGTGTTTGGATACGATCCATGCGATGAAGCACATCAGAATGCGCAATTTAATGGGTTATTCTTTGAAATTAAACATCTGTATTGTCTACAAATAACTGATTATCAATAATGTAATAACGCATTAAACCAGGAGGGGACAGGTCGTGAGAAACAAAATATTTGTTAATCTATTTTTAAACGCTGCTCTCTTTTTTGAAAACTGAGGGAAACTCTTATTTGGGGTAGAGTAAGAAACCTGGAGAGGAAATTGAATTTCACCTTTCACCCATTGGTAAACTTATACCCTGCACCCCTGATGGAATGAAAATAGCGGGGATTTCGGCTATCTTCTTCAAAGTATTTTCGAAAACTTAGGATAAAATTATCAACCGTTCTTGTGGTGGGATATACATTGTAGCCCCATACCGCCTGCAAAATTTTTTCCCTTGTAACCACATCATTTTTATTTTCCAGGAGAAGCTTCAGCAGCATGGCTTCCTTCCTGCTGAGGGAAATGGTTTCGCCGCGATAATTGAGCGCCGATTGCGCCTTAAAATCTATGCTATTCCTTCCAAACCGGTATTGTTCCCCAACGGTTTCCTTATCCTGAATCCGTTTATTTTTTTTGATTAGTTTTCTAACCCTCAGCAGCAGCTCTTCCAGGTTAAAAGGTTTGGTAATATAATCATCCGCTCCTTTTTTTAAACCAAGAACCTTTTCCGCACTGCCACTCTTTGCGCTTAAGATAAGAATTGGCGTTTCGTTATTGTTCAGTCTCACATGTTCCGTAACGCTGATACCGTCAATTTCAGGGAGCATCACATCCATTATAATAAGATCGAAATACTCGTCACCAATACTCTTAAGCGCTTTTGCACCATCGCTGGCACAGGTTACCTCGTAACCCTCTAATTCAAGATTTAATTTTAATGCTTCCTGCAAATTTTCTTCATCTTCAACCAGGAGAATATACTCCTTTTCCGTATTCTTAGTCATGATCATTTTCTGTTAGGGGTAATGATACTGCAAAAATACAACCCGAAGGAACATTATCCTGTAACCTGATAAAACCATTGTGATCCGAAATAATCCTTTTTGTGAGGTACAATCCAAGCCCGGTACCTTTGGTGCTTCTTACATTTTCGTCACCCGAGCGGTAAAACTTTTCAAAAATCTTTTTCTTCTCCTTATGGGATATTCCTCTCCCACGGTCTTTTACGCTCAACTTCGCCATCCTATGTGTCACTTCAAGTGTAATCTCAACCGGACTCCTTTTATCGGAATATTTTATTGCATTTTCAATCAAATTATTTACAGCCAGTTGAAGCAGTAACCGGTCGCCTTTGATGAAAATACCTTCCTCAACATTTTCTTCCATATGCTGCTGTGGGAAGTGCGATTTAAAATAAGCTGCGTTTTCCTGAATCAACTCACTCAGGTTTATGGTTTCCTTTTCCGGAAGATAATCGCCGGCATCAAACTGAGAAGCAAGTAATATATTATCACACAAAACATTAAGTCTGTTTGACTCCTGAAGTGCATTATTCAGGAGTTTTTCTTTTTGTGGTTCTTCAAGTTTCCTTTTAAGCAGGGTTTGGAGATTGAGTTTTGTAATGGCAATGGGCGTTTTAAGCTCGTGTGTAACCGCCATCATAAAATTTCTTTGCTGTGTATTTAATTGAATCTGTCTCCGGGCTGCACGATATACAAAAACCGCTCCCAATATTATCAGCAGCATAAAGGTGGCGCCTTCTCCAACATATTGAGTTATTTTTCTTTTCTCTTCATTCTGAATTTCGGCTGCCCTGACCTGGTAGGCCGGTGAGTCCTTTTGCAATTGCAGCAATTTATAATCAGACATTTGCCGGCTTTGTTTCACCAGCGAAAGAAACCAGAATACTAATGCAGTGACGATGTAAGTAAGGAGGAACCAATATGCTATGGTAATAACTGCAAGCCTTCTTCTTCTGAACAAGCCGGCCATTATCGTTCCAATTTTTCAACGCGTATACCGGCGTTCATCACATGTTTTAACGGATTCTCGCGCATTATTTGTTCAAGTGTAAAGGTACATTCCCCCGAATTTTTAAACCGGTAAGGTTCGGGAGTAATCAGTCGTCTCACTTCAAACAGATCGTCCATACCTGTTCCTAACCAGCCTTTGTTGTTGTCGGCAAGCAAAATATCTACTTTTTGCTGCTTTACAGTGTCGCCGGGGAGTTGAAAATTGAGGTTGAGCCAGATATTATTATAATTATAGGCATAGCTATGTCGTAAAGTGACATAGATATTATACAACGACACCGTGTCTGAAATATTAAAGGAGATAACCGGAGTAA
>CAZFGP010000017.1:0-39886 GCA_964518685.1 uncultured Terrimonas sp. | reverse complement strand
AATCAGCGGTTCTCCGGAACCGCTTTTTTATATTATTTTAGTCGGACAATAGTGACTTACTATCTCTTTTAAGTATTTCATGAAGTTTCTATCCTCGCTTTTTAACGGTGTTAGTTTTAAGTAACTATTCATGATTTTTCCCTTCTCCATCATCCCTATAAATGTCGTTTTGGTGTTAGCTAAAAAGCATTTGAAGTCCAAATTGGAATCGGGATACCAAATGGGAATGGTATCGTTAGGTGGTGTGATTAGAACAAGTGACTTTTTGGAAAGTGTGTCAGTTTCACTATTAAGACTTATACACACATTATCACTTGATGAATTTATCACACGAAAATACAATCCACAAAACGAAACTTCTGAATACAAATTAAAGGAGTCTACTAAAATTTCAAAATCGACATCCTTTGCAATTATCGTTGGCTCCTTATGGGTATTTATGCAACCAGTGATTAACATTATTAATAATGCTGACACACAGAGGAAATTAGTTTTCATACTCATTCATTCTTTCTCTAATAAATTGTTTGAAGTAGGGTGTCGTGCCCGCCCACTTCCAAGATTTTTTAAATAATGCCCTCCTTCTTCGTGTACAAATGTATTTTGCAAATTTTCCACGGTAGGCTTTAGCTTATTGCCTTTCTCGATGTTCCCCCATCTTAACAATTGAAAAGTAACTCGGTTAGATTCTCGGTCTGTATTTGCAATAGCCCAAATATTCCTTTTCCCTTGATTATAGCTGCCTAATCTGCTGGCATCCCCATTCTCATAAAAGGTTGATATGCTACCACCAAAAAGCTTTCCCATATCTAAACTGGGCAAATCGGTTTTCGATACCACGTGATTAATGATTTTACTCACTATTTCAAGATCGCTCTTTGGCGTTTTAGAAGTCTCTAAATTTTTTATCACATCACCTAGATTTGATGTCAGTTTTACAGCAGTAGCATGAGATAAGGTGCCTTCGGTTATTTGATCTTTAGTATTGTTGTCAAGCTTTTTGTACTGGTCCCTAGTCATCATTAAAATATCGCCTTTAAACCCCTGATCATCAGTACCCATATATAGTCCATCAACATAAATTGGACTAGCAACCCGCATTCCGTTCGGATCAATAAATCTAATAGGATTATTAAATACGTAATTGTAAGGTGACCACCTTCTCATCTTGTCTGCCAGTGGGTCAACAGTCCACCATCTTCCCAATTGCGGGTCCTGCATCCTTGCTCCAAAATCATAAAGTTCTAAACCGGAGTTATCAGAAAATTCTTTTGATTGAAGTTCCTTTCCGTTGTACTTATATTTATTTTCAGGAGAGCCGAACGCTAATGCCTTACTACTGATACCTGCTTGAATAAGCCCGAACGGATAATAATGCGTTTCCTCCAGAATGGCTCCCCTCGTATGTATCACCTGTAAATTGTCAAAGAACATCCCGCATTGCTTCGCCGCGGGACAGGCTATTCACGGGGCTTTCGTTACTCACCCCGCTCCACGGGGTAAACTGCAATATACACATATCCGCTTTTGGGAGCAATGATATTTTCCTTCGCCACAACGTCTCTCGTGGCTTTGTGTTTAGCCAGGACGTTGTGTTGCATTACATATTTACGCCACGTCCCGGTTGGCCTTGTGCTTGTCCTCAACTTTAGCTATGTGGGAGACGTGGCGGCGAAGAAAAATCCGACACAGAAATCTGATTATCTTTACTTCCTACTCAATTAAAATGCATTTATTTTTAAATCAAGTAATCGCTAAGATTTTAGAAAAAACAATAGCCCCCCACATTAGAACAATTGGTACCGCCATCGAAATAACAAAATAAGATATGAAAAGCTTCCCATTATAATAAGGATATTTTTTTAACAACTTCTCATACCTGTTGTTTCTTAATATTAATAGATAGTTCATCAAGGCACATGGCAATATAAATAGAACCAGGTAACTTAGTACATTGTTCACACGAATAGGTAAATAAGAGATATCTATCTTATAAAAATAAGTTTTAAACACAAATTTTTCTAAAATTGTCATAATTAATACAAAATTGAATGCCATGGCCATAGTCATGCTTATCATGCATCTTAGTTTCCAGTTTTTTCGTTTGACAGTAGGTTGCAATTTAATTCGATGAATAAAATCCATCCAAATACGATAATATAATCCCATAATTTCTTTGCTTATTTTATTTTCTCAAAATTAAAATCATCATACCTTCAAATTAAAGCCATTATCTAAAGTAATCTGAGTCATTATAAAAACCTTTAGATTGTTCTATTTGTATCATAAAATCAGCTTCAAAACCGGCTCTGACGCAGGTCTCCCGACCTGTGCCTTGTCATTACTTATCTTAATTTCTTAAACAGCCATTGTAATAAATAATGCCGGTTATTTTGGCGAAACAAGTAATGCTCTTAGGCATCAGGTGTGCCATCACACAATTCCTGCCCCCACACACCTACGCCAGACCGTTTTTCATCGGGGCTTTTTGTCTTTTCGTAAAAAACCGTCAATTAACGGTAGTCCGCCACCGTTATTTAACGGGTGTGATTTCAACTTTTAATGCGTGTTACCGGCAAATAAAATGGGGAAACCGATGGGTATACGCGATTAGGATTGATTCTTCACTGCCATACCGGTTTATCGTAACGCAAACATAAATCGGGATAGTTAAACTAGATGGAATTAAAACATCCCCCGAGTAAACAAAGGAATGAACGGGTGTTTTAAGAGGTATTTGATTTTACTAGCTTTATATCCCGAGGCTCTACCGTTGCCTGGCAAATCTGTATAAACAAGTCCATTCTGTTTGCGGCGAAGACAAGTCGCCCTCAACACTCCCGCTCGCATTTCCCCACCTGCCGCTAATCCCTTACTCATACCTCTTATTATTTTCCCTCAGGCTCTCCCATATCCCCGTTGATCACCTTATATTCCACCCTCCGGTTTATCTGCCTGGCGGCAGGATTGTCGTTGCCATTAATCTGCTCAGGTACCAGCGGACAGCATTTTCCATAGGCTTTGCCGACCAGACGATTTTTACTGATTCCCTTATTTGTCAGATACTGCAGACAGGCGTCCACTCTTTTCTGAGCCAGTTTAAGATTATAAGCTTCCGATCCTTTTCCGTCTGTGTGACCACCAACTTCAATAATAACAAATGGATGAGCCTGCATGAACGCAATTAAAGAATCGAGTTCGTACATTGAAGAGCCAGGTAAGGAAGATTGATTGAAAGAAAATTTTGCAAGCACTATAGATTCATACCAAACCGGTTGCGATTTTTCAGAAGCCGTTGGGGGTATCGGACTCATGCAAATTTCGTTGTTAGAGAACGAATTGGTCCCCCCTTCAAAGTATAGGGTGTAATTTTCGATTACGGGTTGATACCCTTCTTTTTCAGCGGCAACCTCAATACGGGAACTATTTCTAAGTTCAAATTCGTATCTGCCATTAGGCAGGGTTTGGTAGCGGCCCGGTTCTCTGTTATTTTGTCCGACATTTTTTACTGTAAGTTTGACGCCCTCCAAAGGTTCACGACTGATGCAGTCTATCACCTTCCCATTAATCACCTGATTATTTTTCTGACGGAAATCGTAAATCTCAAGACAACAGTCTGTGCCCCGGTCTGAGCTCAGCCAACCGGTATTCCATAGATTATCTTCATCGGTGCTGATAAAATAAATATCGTCTTTGGAAGAATTTATTGGCTTCCCTGCATTCACAGGTTTTTCCCAATTAGAAAGATGAAAGTCTCCTTTTGCAGAAAAGATATCGTATCCTCCCATACCAATATGCCCTGAACTGGAAAACAAAAGTGTTCTGCTGTATTGGTGGTAGGAAGGAGTAACTTCGTCTTCCGGAGTGTTAACGATATTTCCGGCATTGGTTACCAACAAGGGAAAAAAATTACTGTCTAAAGTGGCATACCAGATATCGTATTTTCCCACACCTCCTTCACGATTTGAAGAAAACAACAGGTATTTCCCATCGGGGGTTAAAAATGGCTGTGCACTGTTGGAACCTTTTTCATTGATTGGGGACAACAGAAGATAGGGCTTCGTCCATCCGGTATCAGTGTAATTGGCGCTGTAAATAGCCGACTGTGTTTCTCCATTTCTAGAACTCCAACGGGTGAAAAATAATTTCTTTCCATCTTTGGAAAAGGTGGCTAATCCGTTATGAATATCCGTGGGCTGGTCTATTTGAAATGGAATAGATTTTTCCGTATTACCGGGCTGATCATTTGCTTCATAAAGCCGGGCAAGAATCAGATCGTCTTTCTTATTTTCCTGAGCTGCTGTATAGACAATTCTCCCCGGAGCAGATCTTGACATTGCGTAAGCGGAAGGCTTGGGATGGATCGGTTTGGGGGTAAGGATATAATCGTCCTTCTCTTTTGAAAGCTGTTTTTTTATGAATTTTAGATTTTCCAATTCTTTGTCAACCCCTGTAAGTAAGGGCCCTACCTTTGTATAGCTTTCTTTAAACCTGGAAAGCGTGGAATAAGCTTCCTCGTATTTTTGATTTGCGCGAAGTGCTACACCATACCAGTAGGCACATTCCTGATAAGCAGAATTTGAAAAAGTCATTGCTTCCCCATACCATTTTTCTGCCATATGGTAATTATTCAGATGCCGGTAACTTTCAGCCAGATGATAAACGGCTTCATGATGGAGACTCAGATTTGATTTACCCGGAACTTTCTTCCTTACGGCAAAAGGTTGAGATCTTGGTGTGATCTTAACCTCTGTACTAAGAAATTTTTCATAATATTGAACAGCTTCATAGTATCGTTTTTGTTTAAAAAGCTCTTCTCCCTTGATAAAATATCCGGGTTGATCCTGTTGAGATAAAACCTTCGATGGACCCAAAACAAAAAATGCGCCACTCCAGGCGGAAACCAAAAGCGTCATTATTCTTTTTATGGAAGGGTATTGGGTGCTTCTTTTCATGATAATAATATTTTTGTCGTGGTTTTAAAACCGGGGACAATAAAATGGTTTGGTTTTCATGCTGTTTTTGCGCCACCAGGTATACGATAGGGATACTTCTACACTATTACGGTTAATTTCCATAATATTTTTTGTAGATATCTGGGTGTCATAACTCATACCAACGGTAAGTCCTTTATAATAAACACCTGCAAAGGGAGAGAGCGCATCCTGAAAACGAAGATTAGCGCCAAACATCAGATCTACCTGTTCGCTTGCATTTACCTGTACATAAGCGCCTGCCATTTTCTCTATCGTTTGTCCCTGTCTCATATAAAGCAGGTTAGGCACGATATTCAGCAAATCTGAAACAATGATTCTGGAGCCTGCATGTGCGCTGTAGCGTATGGGTAATGCTTGCTTTTCGCCATCGGCAAGGAAAGGGTCTTTGGGCCGGGTAATATGAAACGCAGAAACCCCGCCAAAAAAATTTATTTTTCTATCTGGGGTAGCGTCATAATAAACGACTCCTGCCCCTGCATCAAAAGAAAATACATTGGATTTTTGAAATATTTCAGAAGAATGAGCAGAAGGATCAAATCCGATTCCGGCAGACCATTGATCACCAAATTGCAGGTTGTTGATATTGAAATTTCGGTTTAGTATGCCTGCCTGCAGGGCCATCACCACATACTGATTATTAAATCTGGCCCCGGTATAAGCCACACTCAGGTAGGCATTATTATAGTTGTACGCTTTGTCGGAAGAGGATTGATTTAGAAGATTAACGCCGAGGTTAATATTTTTATTAGTTGGCATTTCTGCGGCAATTCCTTTTGTGGAAAGGGTATTGTTGTACTGACTGCGCCAAACCGCCGAAACACGGTAATCTCCTTCTATTGCTCCTGTAAGGGCCGGATTGAGCAATACAGGCTGAATGAAATATTGTGAAAAATGAGGATCCACTTGGCCGAAAGCGGCATGAAACATGCTGACCGCAGTCATTATCACTCCCGATATAATTTTATGAAGATTTTGTTTCATGTTTTAATATTAAAGAGATTAGCATTCCGCTACCGAATAAGTCTTACGGTGCCTTTTTTTATAAAGGTATCTTCATTGGATAACCTTATTTTTATTACGTATACGTATACCCCCACGGGTTGCGCAACGTTTTTTTGGGTGCCGTTCCATCCCTGTTGATTATCCTGGGTTTCAAATACCTGCGCTCCCCATTGATTAAAAATTTTTATTTCAGCTCCGATTACTGAAGATCCATATACCCTGAAAATGTCATTCTTCCCATCGTTATTGGGAGTGAAGGCATTGGGAATAAAAAAATCTTTGTTATCTACGGTAGTATTAATGCTGGCGGAATCCAAACATCCTTCTGCTGACTTTCCAATAACAAAGAAGGTGCTGGTGGTATCGTTAACAATAATGGACTGAGAATTAGCCGTTTGATTTCTGAAATAGCTTTCCGGTTTCCAGACAATCACTGTATAAGATGCATTTGCAGAAGTGACAAGCATTACAGGTGCCCCTACTAATATTGGGCTTGGATTGGCCTTTAGGGAAATGGAAAAATCCTGAACCTGAACTTTAATTACAGTGGTATCAGTACAGCCGGCTTCGTTAATGGCAATTGCCTTATAAAAAGTGGTACCTGAGGGCTGAACAATAATACTGTCGCCGGTTCCGGTATTTTGCCAGATGATCTCATTGCCCGGAGAATAGGCTTTTAAAGTTGCAGCCACTCCTTTACAAACTACTACATTTTCCTCTGCGGTAATGGTAGGTTGATCATTCAGAACCACCTTCAATGGTTTGAGCATTGTGGAACACCCTCCGGCGCTGAATCCCTGAACATAGAAGGTACCACTAACGGATACGGCTTCAGGGTTTAAAAGAGGATTAGTTCCGGTGGCATCGGTAAAGTATTGAAAGGTCAATCCGTCTGTGCTGCCCTGAGTGATCTCCGGATTGGTGATATTTGCTGTTGGGGAACCGCAAACCGGTAATGGGTTGGTTATAACCAGGGTTGGATCGCCAACGTCAATATTGGTGGTAACAGTGCCTGTACAGGCGCCATTAGTGAAACTATAATTAACGGTATAGGATCCCGGAGTGCTTGCTGCAAGGTTAATTTGTCCGGTTGCAGCATCTATGGAGAGTCCGGTAGATGAGCCAAAGGTGCCTCCGGATAATCCTTGCAGGTTCACGGTTGCAATGCCCGAACCACAATAGGGAGTATGGTCGTAACTGATGGATACCTCTGGCATTGGATCCGTTTTAATTTCTATAGCAATAGAGGTATCACGCTCAGTTCCGGAACGTACAATCCTTCTAAACCAATGCGTCTGGGTAATAACATCAGGCGTGTAATTCTGTCCTGTTGCATTGTTGATATCTGTAAATCCGGCTATTCCCGAGGTTGTGCTGCTTTGCCATTGATAAGTGAAACTTCCGTTTCCTCCGGAAGGTGTGCTGCCCGTTAGAGGAGCAGGAGTTGATTTGCTACAGATTTGCTGATCCTTTCCAATGGTATTGTTATCAATTGAAGGAGAAAACCAGGGCTTGTGATGCACAATGCCTGCAACTGCCCATTTTGAAAAAAGGAGGAATAAAAGGAAAAAAATATAGTTTTTCATTATTATCAACAGGTATTGGATTAGAACCTGACTACTCTTCAACTTACTTGAATACATTAACTTTCACAACCTGAACTTATTGTATGTCAGTGTCTTTTTTTGGCCCTGTTTTAATAGAGAAAGGAATGCGACTGGCTTTATATATATGATAGAAACATATGATGTATTAATTTAGGAGGGTTATTCATCTCATGAATTAGCGAATTACGATTTCGTTAATAAGATTTTCTCCTAACGCCTCATTTACCCGTTGAATAATTTTTTCTTTCTGGAACATTAATTCGTTTTTGAGTGGAGCTACGGAGGTGGTAATGAACAGGGTTCGGTTTAAAATTTGAATTTTATCGGTATATCTCGCGATCGTTTTTCCCATAAGTTTCTCCCAGATATCTGTTATCTGCAAGGCCTGGATGTTCCCTTTCAGTTTACTTTTCCTGAGAAATTGTTTTAAGGCTTCTCCTATAGATAGTTCGCTCATAAAGCTAAGGTAGCGATGATTTGATTATTGACTGTTAAAAAAGTGAATTGGCAGTTTGTGGTTTAGCTGACCGGATTTTTCCAATCGTTACCGTACATTTGCAACGCTCAAGTTGTAAAAACAGAACCTCAATTTAATTATTAATGGGAAGAATATTTGAAGTCCGTAAAGCTACCATGTTTGCGAGATGGGATCGTATGGCAAAAC
Organism: uncultured Terrimonas sp.; assembly: GCA_964518685.1. GTDB lineage: Bacteria > Bacteroidota > Bacteroidia > Chitinophagales > Chitinophagaceae > Agriterribacter. The sequence continues at coordinate 31,616 of CAZFGP010000017.1, read as the reverse complement.
AATTTACCCGTATAGGTAAGGATATTGCAATTGCGGTTAAAGCAGGAGGTCCGGATCCCGGCACCAATTCAGCATTACGCCGGTGTATTCAAAATGCCAAGAGCGTAAATATGCCAAAAGACAGGATTGAAGCTGCTATTAAAAGGGCTTCTGGAAAAGAATTAGATAATTATGAAGAGATCCTGTACGAAGGATATGGCCCTCATGGGGTTGCTATTCTGGTGGAAACTGCTACAGATAATCATGTGCGGACGGTAGCTAATGTAAAATCTTACTTTAATAAAGCCAATGGCACCTTAGGAACCAGTGGCAGTGTGGCGTTTCAGTTTAATAAGATGGGGGTTTTTAAATTGAACCCTCAGGGATTAAATGCAGAAGAAGTTGAATTGGAATTCATTGATTATGGACTGGAGGAACTTGGAGAAAGTACGGGAGAAAATGGCGAAGACATTCTGGTATTGCGCACCGGCTTCACCGATTTTGGAAATATGCAAAAAGCGTTAGAAGAAAAGCATATAACGCCTATAAGTGCAGAAGTGGAATGGATTCCTTCTACAACTGTATCGTTGCCCGAAGACCAGGCTCAGGAGGTGTTGAAATTAGTGGATCGTCTGGAACAGGACGAAGATGTACAAAAGGTATTCCATAACTTACAATAAACAGGCCTGAGGGATACTGCATCAATTTCATCCCTCGTTTTTCTATCATGGATAATTATCAACAGATTTTTGAAAATAACCGAAAATGGGTGGCATCTAAAACTGTTTCCGATGCCGATTTTTTTAAAAGATTAGGAGCCGATCAGGATCCTCAGTTCTTATATATCGGTTGCAGCGACAGTAGAATCCCCGCAAATGCGGTTATGGGACTGGAACCAGGAGAGGTGTTTGTTCACCGCAATGTAGGCAACCTGGTTTGTGCTACCGACTTAAATGTTGCAACAGTTATTGAATATTGTGTACAGCATCTCAATGTGAAACATATTGTGGTGTGCGGACATTACAATTGTGGCGGAGTAAAGGCGGCCATGCAACCAAGAGATTTGGGAATTCTCAATCCGTGGCTGAGAGAAATCCGGGATGTGTACCGTTTGCACAAGGAAGAACTGAATTCCATTATTAATGAAAAGCAACGATATGACCGGTTGGTTGAATTAAATGTTCAGGAACAGTGCAATAATATAATTAAAATTGCCAGTGTTCAACAAAAGTTTGAAGAGATAGGCTATCCAGTTGTTCATGGCTGGGTATTTGACGTTAATACAGGATTACTTAAAGATCTGCAATTGGATTTTAAAAAGATCCTTCAGGATATCCAGGAAATCTATAATCTGAGAAAAACAAAATGATCCCCTTCTGAACAATTTCGGGACAATAGAGTATCATAAGATCGGAATTTCTCAGATAAACCAGGCATTCTATGAAACACGGATTACATAGGGATGTTTTTTAAATTAAAAATGACGAACTTTCCTGTATTTTGATACTAAGATTACAGTGAAATTGATGGCAATCCCGATCTTCAGAAGAGTATGCATCGCGACGTGGTTTTGGATGATGGTTATTCCTGTTACGGCTCAGTTTCAGGAATATCAGCTTCAGTTTTTTGACTATCCGGTAGGTATCCGTTCAGACGATATATTGTCGTTAGGTAATGATCAAAAGGGAAGATTATGGATATTATATCGCTCAAGAGTACTGCGTTTTGATGGGAAAGAATCGCAAACTTTTGGTTATTCCCCAAGATTTAAAAGTTTGCTTTGTGATAATGGAGGCCAAGTCTGGGTATCCTCGGAAAAAGAGGTATTTCTCTTTTCTGAACAAACCGGGACTTTTGACTCTGTAAAAGTTGATGAGGATGATCAGGGTTTAAAAATGGGGCCACTCGCGGAGTTATCAGACGGGAGAATCTGGATGATTACCAATTTAGGCTTTTATCAGTATGATCCATCAGTAGGGATCTTCCGTAAAGCGGTAACTGAGTTGCCCCGCGATATGCCGTTTTTGGATGATGTATTGGTTTACTACAAGGACAGGTTGTTTTTCCACAATGAGCAATATGTTTACCGCTATAGTGTATCCACCGGGCAATTGGATAGTTTAAAGGGTGGTTTACTTTATGACATTTTTCCGGTAAGTGAAGATAGTATTCTTATTAACCTGCGTAATGCTACTCCCAGATGGTATCAGTTCTCCACCCGGTCCGTCACCAGGGTGTCTCTTGGTAAAGATTTTCCGGAGTCTTTTAGTATGCGGCACATGGCCCGGGTTGCTCCTCCTTATTTTTTGATTGCCACATCGGAAGGAATGTTGGAATATGATGCGGGTAAAAAGGTCTTCCTGAAACAGAATTTTTTCTTGAATGGCAGGAAACTGGCCACCAAAGAGTTTGGAAATTTTATCCTGTATGATGATAAGGAAGGCTATGTATGGCTGGCTACTACAGACGGTGATGGCATTGCTCGTTTTGCCATTAGAAATCCACCCATGGCGTTGATGAAAATAAGTCAGATGGATGATGATGTACCCGTTTCGGTGAATGATGTCAGAAGAATCGTTCAGGATGAAAACGGTAATCTATGGGCGGCTACGGGCAATGGATTTGCCTGCTGGAAAAAGGAGGAGAGAAAGTGGATTTTGTTTCCTCCGGTCCGAAACGATAGCACAAGGCTAAGCCATGAATCCATTAGAGGCCTGGTATACGATGGAAAGTATTTGATTTTAGGCCCAACTAATAAAGGATTATGGTTATATAATATTAATACAGGACAATATAAGAGACCAGTGTACGACTCTTACGAAACCCGTCAGTTAAGTGAAAAGGACTTTGTAAATGATATTGTCACTCTCCAAAATGGCAATCACATTATAGTTGCAGATCGGGCTATTTATCTGTTGAATGGAAAAACCTATAAATTAAGTCGCTATACACACCCTGCCATTCAAAAGAGCTTCGCTGGTTATTGTACTCAGGGAGCTGATGGGATTGTATGGATTGCAACACAATCCAATATCTATTGTTTTGATGGAGATATGAACTATCTCCTTACCGTTCCGGATGTTTACAAAAACAATACCCTCAACTATGGCTACACGTGCTTTATGATGAAGGATAATGGCTTGCTTTTGCATTGCTCCTCAGGATTGTATGCACTGTATTATGAAAATGGAAAGATAAGAAGTGAAAAGATCACTCCTCTTTTTAATCAGATTATTCTGTTTATCTTATATATGGATGGCAATGGAGTGATCTGGGCGGGTTCTGAAAATGGCATATATCGGTACGATCCTAAAACGTCTGAGTTAAATTTGTTTGATCGCTCTGATAATGTTCAGGGTTATGGTTTCAACAGTAACAGTGGGTTTAAAGACCGGGATGGTTTATTGTATTTTGGGGGATTGAATGGCGTTAATTACTGGCAACCCGAAAGTTTTTCTCCTCCTAATCAGTCTTTTGAAGCCTACATCAGTAAAGTGAGTATTGGAAATGTTGATTATTCGATGTATGCTTTCAATACTCTAAACCCCATTCAATATGCCGACCACTCCTTAAGTGTATCGTTTGGTTCCGTTTATTTTAATAACCCCGAAAAAATTCAATACCGATATAAACTTAGCAGGATAGATGATGAATGGAAGGAAATAGGAAACAATAATCTGGTAAGGTTTTCCTCCCTGTCTCCGGGTAATTACACTCTGGAAATGGAGGCCAGCCTGAATCAGATAGACTGGAAGAGCGCGAGTAATTCGCTGCATTTCATAATCCTTAAACCTTTTTGGCTGACCTGGTGGTTTATCAGTTCTTGCATTTTACTGGCAATGCTTGTAATCGGCCGTTTTGTGGTCGTTCAAAGACGAAAGATCAGGATGCATAAGGATGATCTGGAGGCGGCCAAAGCTATTAATTATTTTTATTCCGGTATTTATAATGCAGATAATATTGAAGATGAACTGTTTCATATTGGAGAAAACTGTATAAAACAATTGCATTATGAATACGCCGAAATCTATAGTATCAACTGGCAAACCAATGTCTTAATACCCCTGGTAAAACTGAAATCTAAATTTATTGATTCTGCGAAAACTGAGGTGCCTTTTGAAAGGGAAATGGTAAAAAGGGTATCGGTTTCAGGCAACCCGGAAGTTACTGATTATAAGTCTAAACTCAAGGGTCGTGACCTTCAGAAAAACCAGCCTCTTTCAGAGATTGCCGTTCCTGTAATTACTGAGGGGAAGGTTTGGGGAATCTTATATGGAGGGCATACCCAAAAAAATTTTTTTACCCAAAGACAATTATCTGTTCTAATAGCTATTGCCTCTCTATGTGCCAATAAAATCATTAAAACAAAAGCAGATAAAGAGAAGGCAAAAGCAGCGTCTGTTCTGGCAGATACACGTCAGAAAATGGCAGAAGCGGAGATGCAGGCGCTGCGGGCTCAAATGAATCCCCACTTTATTTTTAATTGTCTGAACTCTATTAATCGTTATATTGTGAAAAGCGATCAGGTAACTGCATCCTTATACCTTACCCGTTTTGCCCGGTTAATCCGGCTCATTCTGGATAACTCCAACAGCAGGTCTATAACCTTGGCAAGTGAACTGGAAGCCTTACGGTTATATGTTGAAATGGAGGGAATTCGTTTTGAAAAGAAATTTAATTTTGATATTCATCTTGCAGAAGGAGTATATCCCGAAAGTATTTATGTGCCGCCTTTAATAATACAGCCCTATGTTGAAAATGCAATTTGGCATGGACTCCTGCATAAGGATTCAGAAGGATGCTTAATTGTAAGTATCGGCAGGAATGAAAATACGATGCTGCAATGTATTATTGAAGATAATGGAATAGGGAGAGAACACGCAGGTATGCTGAAAAGCAAAACAAAGACACCGGGAAAATCACTGGGAATGCAACTTACCGAAAGCAGGCTGGTTTTGCTGAGCCGACAAATAGGCCTTAATGCTTCGGTGAAAATTCTGGATCTAAAAAATGATCAGGGCGAACCTCTTGGAACAAAGGTTATTATGAATATTCCAATTGATTAAATAAAGTTTTATGTATGATAAAATGTGTACTGGTTGACGATGAAAGAAATGCTCTCGAGATGATGGAATGGCTGTTAAAAACCTATTGCCCACAGGTTCAAATTGCTGCCATGTGTAATACCGCTGAAGAGGGGATTGAAGCTATAAAAAAAGATCAACCGGATGTGGTTTTTTTAGATATTGAGATGCCCCGGATGAACGGTTTTGATATGTTGGAACAGTTAAAAGATAAGACTTTTGAGATTGTTTTTTGTACTGCCTATGACCAGTTTGCCATCAAGGCTTTTAAATATTCAGCGCTTCACTATTTATTAAAACCCATTGATCCGGAGGAATTAAAAACAACTGTTCAGAGAGTGGAGGAGAAGAAATCCATTCCCACCAGAGAACAATTTTCACTTTTATTGCAGCACCTGAATCATCCTTCCAGAATGACCCAGCCAAGGGTTGCACTGACCACTAATGATGGGCTGATGTTTGCAGCAACAGATGAAATAATTTATTGCCGCGCAGAAGGTAATTATTCTAACGTGATACTCACCGGCGGAAGAAAGATATTGGTTTCCAAAGTTCTTAAAGAATTGGATGAAACCCTTTCGGGCTCTGATTTTTTTAGGGTACACAGTTCCTTTCTGATCAATATTAATCACATCAGGAAATTCATAAGGGGAGAAGGCGGCTATATTGTAATGGATAATAACGATCATGTCATGGTTTCCCGAAGCCGAAAACAGGAATTTATGGAACTTTTCCCCAAATTCTGAATATCTCATCCGGTTCAACAAATAGGCGGGCTGCTGTTTTCCAAGTCTTATAAAATCCTGATTAAAATGATGCCATGTTGTATCCCCCTGTAATTATTGTAGATGACTATATTTTGGGAGACCTGCCGGTTGCCTTTTCTTTTGATCATGTGAGATGGAAGCGGTAGCCGGTTGCAGGCAATCCAGACCGCAAAAGAGGAGGCGGTAGCATAATCCCCGCACATGTGTTTAAACCGGGCTACGGTAGTGGAATTATCGAAGAGAGATTCAACGGTATCATAGTGTTTTTTTAATCGGTTATCACCGTTTTCCCCACTTATCAAAAGATCCGCCTTTTCTCCGTTCGGAAGATTCCTTTGCAGAAAACCTTGCACCCTGTTTTTAATTTCCAGTTCATCAATACCGTGAAAGGTCTCCAATCCCTGAATAGCTGCAAGAGCGTGTTGTGATACATGGCTGACTAAAAACATAATGGCACCTTCCCCTGCTATTGTTCCAGGCGTTGAGATATTATAAAGATCTTTATTTGAAACAGGGTTTTGTTTAAAACAACCATCCAGACGATCAATGTTGAAATTGTAGGTTGAAATTTCCTCAACTGCTCCCAGCAGATAATAACTTTGCCTGTTTTCCCCGGTTATCATTAGCGCATCTGTCAGTGCATTTTCAAATGCTAATCCACGATGAACATGAGTGATATTATAGCCTTTATTTTTTTGCATTAAACCCATTTGTGCTGCAATGGCATTAGGTGTACTTTGCACAAAATTGCCAGGAGTGAGAAGCCCCTCTTTATAATCTATGATCTGGTTCAGGAATTTGATGCAATCTTCCATGCCGCCGTTAGCCGTACCAATAATTATTCCCTCTACCGGAATCTGCTTTTGAAAAATAGGTATGGCTGCACCAATGCCCATCCTGATGGCCTTTCCCATCCTGCGTAAAATATTGCGTGGAATATCTTTATAGTCTGGCTCCCTTGCGGTTAATTTATTATCAATATTCTCATGCAGGAATTCCAAATTAATGTCTTCAAAAGTTTGCTGAGGCGAAATGGCACTATATTGATGAATATACATTGGAATACAAATTTCAAAAACCCCGCAACAAGAACCAAATAAAATCCCATTGAAAATGGAAATCAAAAAATCTTCTGAATGGGATTTTATTTGTTGAAGGTGGAGAAAATCAGAGATGAACAGTTGCCCCCAAACCCAAACGAGTTTGACATAACGTGGCGTAGAGGGGTTTTCTGATAGGTGGTAACGGGGAGCAATCCCGTTTCCCCAATAGGGTTCCGGAAGTGTAATGTTGGGTATATCTCCTGATGATACAGGCTCAAAATACTGAAAATGGCTTCCACTCCTCCTGCTGCTCCAAGAGTGTGTCCGGTATTCCCTTTAGTGGAGATAAATGGTGGAGGCTGGTTAAAAAGCCGTATCATGGCCTTGCTTTCCACAAGATCATTGTTTTCCGTAGCCGTGCCGTGGGCGTTGATAAAACTAATATCAGAAGGATTGATCTCCGCTTCCTTTAGGGCCTTTTGCATACACAAAAAAGGACCGTCTCCTTCATCCGATAAAGAAGAAGAATGAAATGCATCATTACTGTTTCCATACCCCGATAGTTCCGCATAAACCTTTTTGCCTTTTACTATATCCTCTTCTTTTTCCAGAACCACGAAGGCAGCGCCTTCCCCCAGATTTAATCCCTGCCGGTCTCTGTCAAACGGGGTACAGGGTTGAGGAGAAAGAATATGAAGTGCATTGAATCCGTTAATAGTAAATTTAGCAAGACTGTCTGTTCCGCCAGCTATAGCTCTTTTAGCGTATCCGTTCTTAAGTAATCTTGCTGCAAACATAATGGCATTAGCGGAAGAGGAGCAGGCAGTATTAATGGTGTTAATTTTACCACTCATTTTATACCGCTGCTGTAAATATAAATCCACAGAAGCGCAGTCGTAGGAAGCGAGATATTCTGATCCCTGACCCTTTTCATTGGCATCGTGATATAATTCGTCTGTAAGACACATTCCACCCACGGTAGAGGCGCCAATTAATGCCGTATCGCTGGAAGAAAGTTGTTGTGCAGACAAACCTGCATCGTGTGCAGCTTCCTGAAAGGCATGCAAGCCCAGCATAGAACTTCGGGTGACTCCTTTTTCGAAAATATTTAGCTTTTCTTTGAGCCTTTCGTTTTCAATTTTTATTTCTCCGCAGGGGCGTAAACCGGTGTATCGGGTGGAAAATAAATTAAGCTGACTAATGCCGCTTTTCCCTGCAATCAGCGCCTCCCGGTTTTTTTGAACCGTGTCGCCAAGAGCACTGATCATCCCTATTCCGGTAATATAAATTCTGCTCAATAGAAAAACAATTTATTGAGTTTGATGAGCCAGGATATAATCTGTCATCGTATTAATATCAACCAATATCTTTCGTCCTTCCTTTGGGTCTTCAATAGTAATTCCGTATTCCCGTGAAAGTAACACAATGAGTTCGATAGAATCTATTGAGTCAAGACCAAGGCCTTCTCCAAATAAGGGTTCATCGTCCTTAATCTGGTTGGGTTGTATATCAGTGAGATTTAAGAACTGAACAATTTGTTGTTTGAGTTGTTGCTTCAGTTGTTCTTTTTCCATTAGTAAAATTTTCAAATCAAATGCTTATGCTTCAATCCCCAAAATGCAATTATCTGCAATAATACAGTAATAACCAGTAAAGGTATGATTTTGGATAAAATTTTCCACAGCCCGGCGTCTTCTAAAAAGAGGCCATAGAAAGCTTCGAGACACCAATGCAAAGGCGACAATAACATTATGGTTCTGAAAGACGGAGGCATTACAAAGGAAGGAACCAATAAACCTCCTATGGCAGCCATCAGTACCACTACCACAGCGCCAAAACCATTCGCCTGTTCCTGGGTATTGGCAAATACGCCAACACAGATTGCAAAACTGGCCGCACACCAGCCGCAAATAAGTGTTACTAAAACCAAAGAAGAAAGATGTGAAGGTAAATTTAATGCGGGCAGTCCCATCATGGGAAACAACCAGATTCCAATTGAGAAGATAACTATTGCCTGAAGCAGTGTTACCGTGATGTAGGTAATTTGTTTTGAAACAATGGCCCATCCAAATGCGGTGGGTAGAGTTCGCAAACGGATAATGCTTCCGTTTATTTTTTCACGCACGATACTGCTGCCCAGGGAAATCACAATAAAAAACATTGCAAAAATAGTCCATGCCGGTATATTGTGCTGAGTGGCATTAGGAATAGACCGGACAGGATTTTCTAAAACAGAAACCTCCTCCACAGGGGTTTGATTGGTAGTGATTTGTTTTTCCAGAGAATCAGATATTTCCTCTTCATGAATGCTGAAGTAAACTTTTTTTACGATGTATTTGCTTTGTATAAACTGCAGCGCCGTTTGGAGAGTTGCGTCTATGCTTTTACGAAAGGAAGGTTGCAAAACGGGATGATAGTAAATTCTGATTGCTGAAATTTTATCTTCTTTTACCTTGTCATCAGAACTTTCTCCTGAAATAATCCCCTGAAGGGCTTCATTGGATATGGCTTTGGCTTTGCTTAAAACGCTTGCCGAGTAATCAGCGGGTATGACGATTGCCACCAATGCGTCTTTAGTGTTAATTCGCTTCTTAAGTTCCTGCTCGTCTTGTACGGTGTCAGAATCCTTTTGTATTTTGAAAACCCCAGCCTTCTCCAGCGCAGTTTCCAGTTCGGATGCTAAACTCCCTGTGTCCTTATTCAGTATCAGAACGGGTATCTTATTCTTATTCACTAATTCAAAAGTGCTGTTTTGAACCGAGGCAATAACCACAGCTAACAGAATAGGCATAACAAACATTAATATCAAGCCCATTCTATCGCGGGATAAAATTCTGAAATCTTTTTTTATGGTTGCCCAAAGTTTAAACAAAGAGAATCGTTTTTAGATAGGCGTTCTTAGTCTTTTTTATTTTTCCCGGGTTTCCGAATTCCAATCCTGGGTATTTGTCTTAAAATTTTAAATTTCATTTTTTAGTCTCTATAAGCTCGGCCGGTAAGGCTCAAATAAAGTCCTTCCAATCCTTCCTGCTGATGTTCTTTGAGTAACACTGCAATATCGTTGATTGCAATTATTTTACCTTCATCTATTAAAGCCACCTGATTACACAAATCCTCAGCTTCTCTTAGCTGGTGAGAGGTGTAAATGAGGGTTGTTCCTTTTCGGTTCAATTCCTTTAAATAGTAAATGATCGCAGTTCTGGTTTGAACATCAACTCCAACTGTGGGTTCATCAAGGAACAATATTTCCGGCTCATGTATAACCGCAATCGCCAGATTTACCCTGCGTTTCATACCTCCCGAAAAGGTATTGACAGGTTTGTTGCTTACGGTTTCGAGAGACAATATATGGAGGAGTTCATTACTTCTCCGACGAATTTGCTGTTGGTTAAGCCCTGCCCAGGCTCCAAAAAATTCCAGATTTTCTTTTGGACTCAACTCATGATAGAAAGAGAAATCCTGAGGCACGAAGCCAAATAAAGAATTAATCAGCCGTTTATTCGTTTTTACTTCATGTTCCAGCACCTGCACCGAACCTTGTGAATACGGAAGTAATCCTGTTATAATTTGCATTAAGGTGGTTTTGCCTGCTCCGTTAGGCCCGAAAATACCAAAGCTTTGGCTCCGGTTGATCTGAAGACTAAGCTTTTTTATTACCTCCTGTTGATTTCCCCTGTACGCAAAACTCAGGTTTTCTATTTTGACAGCAGATTGCATAGTAGGTAGCGTAAACAGAAATTCTTTTTTTATTTTATTTTTTTCAATAAATCAGCAAGATCGGTAAATGCTCTTTTTTCAAGCGATGCTAATTCCAGCAGGTAATCGCCCATGTCGTTATAATCCTGCTGACCGGTAAGTCGTCCTTTATAAATACCGGATGCCTGTACTGCTGCATCTCTCCAAAGGTCGCCTGCTTTGGTAAACTGTGCCGATATTTCCAACAAAGAATCTGCGGCTAAATAGTCGTGAGCCTGTTGCAGGAAGGCTGCATAAATGAAACGAAATCCACCGCCGCCGGTACCTATCTCTTCCTGCATGCGCACTAACTGGGCTAAATAACTCCTCGACTTTTCCACGCCGAGATGGTCTTTCCATTTTTTTATTTTCTTGCCGGTATATCGTATTCCTTGTACGCCGGCAATACTACCCGGGATATACAACATGTCACGTACATTCCTCTTAATGCCCGTGAGGATGGCTTTTTTCATTTGCTCTTTAGTTACCTTCTTCTTTTCCTTGGGAAAGTATAATTGTCCCCTTGGCGCAAGAGGGCCGCGGGCAAATCTAACTCGTTCCAACTCATAGCTGGTCATGGCGGTCAGGTTCTCCATAATGGGATCGCTGATCAGGTAACGATCCGCCTCCTTTCCCACCACAATGATATTATGGGCATTGAAGTGAAAGCGATATTCCTTTGGAAAATAGGGAAGATAGTAAACCCCTACCTGACAGGCTGCAGGCCCTGCTTTTAGGCGGTTGTCCAATGCCTGCATGGCTTTTACGGGAGAAGAGAATTTTTCCCGGACGATAGGAATTTCAAGAGACTTACAGGTTCTTTTGAAAATCATGCCCGGCATTGTGCGAAAGGATATGGCAGGTCCATTATTTACTTTCATTAAAGGAATGTAAATAAAAAATAAGCCGGAGCCAATTCCAAAAGCCAGTGGTTCTGTAATTTGCTCTACTCCATAATATTGCAGCAAACTTGTGGTTACTCCATTTTCACAATGTGCAGCCTGCAGATGCTTAAATTCTTTTATCATTCGGTTCCCCGGTTTTTAATGCTTCAACTGATATCTCAAAGGCTTCAGCATAGCGCTGCAGCTTTTGATGAGAAAGTTTCCTGAAGACCTCAGGTTTTAAATGACGGCGGATCTGCCATTTCCAAAAGCCGGTGTAAGCAGAGAGTATCGCGATATCCATTATATTTAATTCCATAAACAATAGAATGGGGCTGGCCTCACCGGCTTTTACTTTTTGACCTGCTTCCTGCACTTTTTTTTCAATATCATTCCAGGCTATCCCGAGGGCTTCAATTTTCACTTTCCAGCCTGTACTCAGTCCGGTTACATATTGCCCGTTTTCATCCAGAGCATAGGATACTTCTTTGGTCACTTTATTTAATGCCCCGGAATCCTGAGGTATCTCTTCCTTTTTCATCCGCGTTTTTTTATTGGATGATTATGTTTTTATACCAGTATAACATAGTTACGGTATTTTCCCTGCTAAACAACGGTCAGTAATCCATACATATAAGAAAACCGTGAGCTTTCAGGAACCAGCAAAAGAATTTTATCCCCTTTCTGTAGTTTGCCGCTGTGGAATAATTCATCTACCATCAGATACACGGAAGCAGCGCCAACATTGCCAACGGTACTCAGGTTTACAAACCATTTTTCGTAGGGTATACCTATCCCGTTATACTCAAGTCTTTCGTATATTTTGCTCTTGAAAAAATTACTGGACATGTGAGGCAGGAAATAGTCAATTTCATCGGGCGTTATTCCTTTCGTTTCAAATAATTCTTTAAGTTTTATTCCACCGAGAGGAACAATATATTCACTCAATAATTTCACATCCTGCTTTATACTTAATATAGATTGATCCACGAGATCGTCGGGGGAATATTCCAAAAAACTCTTTAGGGTGCCGTCTTCCATTTTGTCGCTCCCCATATACATGCAGGCTTCCATTTCCTGTGCATAAGATACGCCCTCCAGCCATTCTATCCGAAGAGAAAGACCATTGTCGTTTTTATGATGGGTTAGTAAAAATGCAGCAGCGCCATCAGACAGCATCCATCTGAGAAAATCCTTTTCAAAACTTATATAGGGGTTGGCTTCCAGCTCTTTCAACTTTTGTACTTCGTCTTCAAAAAGTTCGGCCCGCAACGAAGCAGAGAATCTTTCAGAACCAGTAGCTACTGCTGTTTGAACGTCTCCGGTTTTTATCGCCAGATACGCATACTTTAAGGCGTGCATTCCGGCGCAGCACACTCCTGCCGGAGAAACTACTTCTATTGCACTGGATTCCGGCAGATGACCATGCACCATAACACCATGTGATGGCATCAACTGATCGGGTGAAGAAGTGCCACAAGACAGTAACTGCAGGTCATGAAGGTTTTCCGGACTGCCATTAAATAACGATTTCACGGCATTAGCCGTCATTTCGGCATTGGTATGGGTCACCCGACCTCCTTTCTCTAATGCGTAGTATCTGTTGTTAATTCCATTATTGCGTAAAACAATACGTTTGGATTTAGATGGCTTCCCATTGATGTAACCCAAATATTCTTCCATTTCGTCATTAGAGACCGGATTGTTGGGAAAAAAATTTGCAGTTTGGGTAATGTAAACGTCTTTCAATGTCATTTGCTTCATATAAGGATTTCAAAAATAGAATTTTATCCTAAAATAAGAATACTAAACCTCGAATACCGGTTAATTCAGGGAGGTTCCGGAATAATATTCTTTTTGTTTCCTAATCCGCTTACCTAAAAAAGGTCTGAAAAACAAGGCGTCTACCAACAATATTATGGGGGCTGCAAGAAAAAGAGCAATTAATATATAATATTTAAAAGCCACTAATAAGCTCGTTCTTTTCTTACTCCCATTGATGATTTTAGCCCAGATTAAAAAAATGCGACCGGCTTTTCTCTCAATAAACATCAGGCTGTATCTTATATTTACAGATCCTTGTTGCACCAGCTTAGGTTGCAGTCCGCCCCAATTATTATCTTGTAAATGGGATAAGATAATTTCACCAAATTTTCCGGCTTCTGCTATATCTTTGTCTGATACTCCCGGCTTTGGGAAAAGTCCCCATTTTCGATCTTTCTTACCGGTCAGCATCCAATAAAAAATAGTTACCAGGCTGGAATAGTTGTTGTGGCGATCTACCAGGGCAATATTTCCCACTAAAAGCGCATTGGCTTCAGCCAGTCTTTTTTTGATTTTTTCCTGTGCATTAATCCACATATTTCTGCAACCGCTGATGGTGATTACGGGCGTGTTTTGGATCAGGTTTTTAAAACCGGGAAGTTGCAACAGGGAGTTGACAGGAATACTGGGCGATAAAAACCAGGGTTGATAACCTATAATAATCAGATCGTATGCCGATTCTTTATAATCAAAAGGCATTAACTCCGCCGCTTTCCCGTCCACGCTTTCGGGCATCACGTTAAAGAAAAGAGAAGTTGTCCAGGGAAAAGGAAACGACTTAGCCGGAAAGATACGAATTTTCTCAACCGCTACATTCGCCGATGCATCTAATGGTGCGGTCAGGGAAAGGATGATCTCCTCCATTTGACCCGATTGGGTGTAATATATTGCCAAAACTTTTTTACTCATATTAAAGCGGACTAGAAATCTTCTGGTGATAAAAAGTTGGATGACCGGCTGTAGTCCAGGATTGCTTTTCTAACACTTTTTGAAGTTGTATTAAAATGAACAATAATAAATTGATGGTCCTCTTCTGTATGCATGTTATAATGCAACATCTTAGGGGCTTTTTCCTGAATGATCAACCTAAGCAGGCGAAATTCAACGTTGTTTGAGTCACGGGTGATCATATTCTCTAATTTCTCTCTTCCCTCCTTAAATTCCTTTAATTTGTTAGCTGCTCCTTTGAGCAAGGCTGCTTTTTTCATTTTTAAAGCGCCTTCAAAAGCATCTCTCTCCACTTGCCTGCTGTGGCTAATGGTTTTTAATTGTTTTTCAATAGCAAGCATATCATTGCCGCTCAGCGCCGCATAATAGGCAATCCGGTCAAGTCCGGAGATATTATTTTGAGCAGACGAAAGAAAGGATGCAGAAGATAATACTACAGTTACAACAGAGAAGATTAAGAATTGAATTTTCTGAATAATCATAACTGCGCCAAACCTACTGAAAAATTTTGTTCAAACCAGTTTTTCAGACAGAGGAGTTCGGGAGTGTTAAGAAGAAACTAAAAGCTGAACCAATTTGCGCCTCAGTTAAGGATATCTTATCCCCTGCTTATATTTGCAGTTCTAAACAAATGAAAATCATGTTAAAAAGATGCCTTGGTGTATTTCTGCTTGTTTCGGGAATCAGTATTTCCACAATAGCACAAACTGATTACGAATCTGCGATTGGACTGCGGATTGCGCCCGAGTCATATTACGACTTGTTTACCGTTTCTTATAAAACCTTTGTAAGTGATGCCAGTGCATTTGAATTGAATGTAGGGGTTGGGACAAGAGGGTATAGTTATCATAATAGTTCCTATCATCCCTTCAATATTTCTGCCTCTGGCTCATACCAACATCATTTTGAAACGAAATTATCCGGATTTAAATGGTTTGTTGGTGGAGGATTAGCTTTGTATCAGTCCTTTTCAGGATCCAGAAATTACAGAGGTTTCGGTTTTGGTTTTTTCCCAACCGGTGGAGTGGATTATAAATTTCCTCTTATTCCCCTGAATCTTTCGGCCGATTATCGGCCTACAATTTTAGTGACACGTCCTGATAATCACGATACTTTCCATGCCACCAATTTTGGTATTTCTGCACGATATGTAATAGGAAAGTAGTCGGTTTATTTAACAGTGAACCCGTGGAGGAAAAGGCTTTACAGGTATTCCTAATTCGGGTATATAACCTTTCTTATCCGATTATGGCTGGTTTGCGTTAAAACCTGCCAGAGAGTGTAATTCCATATGTTTTTGGATCGCCTAAGTGTACTGCGCCAAAATCGTATGCAAAAGAAATGTATTTCACATCTCCCAGGTTTCTGCCCCATAACATAACATCAAAGCGTTTTGTAGAAATGCCCAATCGGGTATTTAGCAAATTATAGGCAGATTGTTTAATGGTATTAGCAAGATCAAAATATTGCTCTCCTATTTTCAGCCACTCACCCCTTACCACCAACTTAAGTTCCCGCTTCTGATTTATCGGAAATTCATATTGAGCAGTAAGAGTAGAAGTGGTTTGGGGAGAATAGATCTGTTGTTTATTCTTAAGATTGACTTCATTTCCGCCCTGGTCGGTTTTCAAGATGGCTGAATTGATATATTTTGCATCAGTATACCCAAAATTATAGTTTAGCGTCAGGTCTCTAAAGGGTGTAAAAGCTATTTCTGCTTCGGCTCCCTTGCTTCTCAGATCTCCGGCATTCTTAGTAATGGTAACTGCATCAGGCAATACCAATACCGGGATTTGAGCATTGTTTACCAGTGTGTAAAAGAGTGCAAGGTTAAGGCGGAGTTTATTTTCCTGAAGATCATTTTTTGTTCCTATTTCAAAATTATTGCTGCTTTCGGGCCTGAATTTAAACAAGGGTGGCTGAGACGGGTCAGAGGATACTTCTGTAAAACCACCGGCGCGATATCCACGACTATAACTCGCGTAAACCATACTTTCATCCGTCATCAGATAATTCAGGCTCACTTTTGGAGAGAAAGCGCTGAAGTTGCCCTTTGCAATGGTGTCGGGTCTGATATCAAAAACCGGTGTCGGGTCGGGATCTATTTGATACTGGCTTAGGGCGCCTTGTTTTTTGTGCTCATAATCGTAGCGTACACCACCTGTAAGTTGCAGTTTTTTATTGATATCATAGGTAGCCTGACCATAAAAAGCGCTACCCATACTCATTCCTTTGGAAGTGGTTATAACAGAAGTGTTTTTTTCTGCTCCCATTAAGTCACCATTTTTACCAAAGTGGGTGGCTTGTTTATTGGGTATGCCCTGGTAAAACATATAGATTCCGGTAGTCCATTTCCAGGGGGATACAATGGATGCGGGAGAGGTAAGCCTGAATTCCTGCGTAAAAACCTTAACCTTATTCCATTTTCGTCCATAATTATTGATGATAGTAACCCCGTCTAAAGGAGAGAAATCGCCGTCAATGGGCTGTTTGTAGTATCGTTGATTACTTTGCCAGGCAGTCTGAGAAGTGAAATTTATGGCATTTCCTGTATAACTTACTGATAATGATGTGTTAATGGTATTATCCACCATTTGGGTAGTTGCATCTTGGTTCAGATGATAAGGATTGCTGAAGGCATCATCCACGCCATTAACTAAAGTAAAGGCGCCATTATTCCTGTTATTATGATGCTTCATGTTCAGGATCATAGCCCATTTAGGTGAAATAAGGTATTTCAGATAATAATTTCCTGTAATGCTGTGTTGCTTATCAAAATGACTATTGTTGTAATCGTTAACATAAAAGCCGCCTAAATGGTTATACATCAACGAAGCGCCGAAGAATAACTTATCCTTAATAAAAGGCGTTCTGAGCGCTGCGTTAAGCCTTCGCTGATTATAATTTCCGAAATTCAGATCTACAGAACCATTGGTTTCATTGGTAGGCTTTTTTGTGATAATATTGATTACACCTCCCATGGCGTTGCGGCCATAAAGTGTACCCTGAGGTCCTCTTAGCACTTCTATCCGTTCCACATCGAATAACTGGGCAATGTAGGTATCGAGGCTGAATTGATTTACACCATCTATATAGGTTGCTACTGCCGGAGCATAAGAAGTGGAGGTGATTCCCCTTATGGAAGTAACGTTTCTGTTATCTCCGGGATTGGCTGAGTATAAATTAGGGATGATAGCCGTAAGTTCTTTATTCTGCCAGAGCCGATAGGCTTGCATATTTCTGGAAGATAATGCCGAAATACTAAAGGGTAATTTTTGCAGAATCTCTTCTTTTTTTTGTGCAGATACTACCACTTCATCCAGGTGGATAGCTGTTTCAGTTAAGGTTATACTAATGTTGTTTTCCCGACTGGTATTTACTTCTCTGTTGAAGGTGGCAAAGCCGATAGCGCTAACACTAAGAAGATAAGTGCCTGGTTTTACATCATTAATTTGAAATCTTCCCTGATCATCTGTTACCGTACCAAAATTCGTATTCAGAATATATACGGAAGCTTTGGGAATACCCTCGGACCTGGAGTTGATGACTATACCATGCAGGTTACTTGTTTGCTGTCCATACGAAAATTCAATAAACACAAAAAAGGATAGGATAAAGGAAGCATATTTGTTCATATCGCAAAATTACGATTTTAGTAAACTTCTCTCTTCACTTTCAGCTTTTGATGTACCTTGCACGGATGCAACAATATCTGCAATTGCTTCGGCATATTATGGATAACGGGGTTCAGAAGCACGACCGTACCGGCACGGGTACGCTGAGTTGCTTTGGATACCAGACCCGGTTTGACCTGCAGGAAGGGTTCCCTGTAGTAACTACAAAAAAGCTTCATCTGAAAAGTATTATCTATGAATTATTGTGGTTCCTGAAGGGAGATTCTAATATTGGTTATTTGAAAGATCATAAGGTGTCTATATGGGATGAATGGGCTGATGCAGAAGGGAATCTGGGACCGATATATGGAAAGCAATGGCGCAGTTGGGAAGGAGCAGATGGACAAACCATTGATCAGATTTCTGAAGTGATAGATCAGATCAAAAAGAATCCGGACAGCCGAAGGTTAATAGTAAGCGCCTGGAATGTTGGAGATCTGCCCAAAATGGCACTTATGCCCTGCCATAATATGTTTCAGTTTTATGTTGCTGTTCCGAAGGGAGGGGATAAACCATTATTGTCTTGTCAGCTTTACCAGCGATCGGCAGATGTATTTCTAGGCGTGCCTTTTAATATTGCATCTTATGCTTTATTAACCATGATGATAGCACAGGTTTGCGGGTTAGAGGCAGGTGAGTTTGTACATACCTTTGGTGATGTACATCTATACAATAATCATATAGATCAGGCCAGCCTGCAATTGTCGCGTACTCCTTATCCGTTGCCGCAGATGAAACTGAACCCGGAAGTAAAGAATATTTTTGATTTTAAATTTGAGGATTTTACGTTGGAAAACTATCAAAGTCACCCGGCAATCAAGGCGCCAGTAGCGGTTTGAAGGAGACGACCGACCACCGATCACTGATCACTAATAATCTCTTCCTAATTTTTTTATCCATATCAGGTTAAAACATGAAAATTTCCTTTGTAGTTGCCGCTTCCGAGAATAATGTAATTGGTTGCAATAACCAATTGTTGTGGCGCTTACCCAATGATATGAAATTTTTTAAGAACACGACCTGGGGGATGCCGGTGATTATGGGCAGGAAGACTTTCTTGTCTTTGGGTGCACGACCCTTACCAGGCAGACAAAACATAATTCTAACCCGCCAAAAAGACCATGGTATTATTAATGAGGAAGTATGGATAACAGGCTCGGTAGAAGAGGCATTGTCCCGTGCCGGAGAAACCGATTGTAAAGAAGTTTTTGTAGTAGGAGGAGGGCAGATTTATGAAATATTTTTGCCTTTAACACAGAAAATTTTCATGACGCGGGTTCATACCTTTCTGGAAGGAGACACTTTTTTTCCGCTGATAAAAAATGAAGAATGGAAGAAGGTATATCATCTGAATTTTCCTGCTGATGATCATCATGCCTACGCTTATACTTTTGAGACCTGGGAAAGAAATTAGATGAAGAAATTGGCTATGCTTTTCATCCTTAAGCTTTAGGTTGAATGTACAACAAATTTCAACTTGCTTTTAAATATCTTCAATTTTATGCTTCAGCCGCTAACAGCAGCGGACATGGCATTCATTCTCCTTTTGTATTTGATTTTATTCTCCACGTATTACAGAACAAATGTTTTTATTATGCCTATGAAGAAATTGAAAAATTACGTTCCCTCCTCCTGAAAGATTTAAGCATTGTAGCCGTTACGGATTTGGGTGCGGGTACTTCGGGACATCCTTCTAACAACAGAAGAATCAGAGACATTGCAAAATGGTCGCTCAAGTCGCCCAAATACGGCCGCCTGCTGTTTAGGATGGTAAATTATTATCAGCCAAATATAGTTTTGGAATTAGGTACATCCCTCGGCGTTACAACATCTTATCTTGCTATGGGACGAACTTCCGCCAGGATATATACGCTGGAAGGCGCTCCTGCATTGGCTGCCCTTGCAAAACAACATTTTAGGCAATTGGGGCTTATTAATATCCATCTCCTGGAAGGAAACTTCGATGCCACCCTGCCCCCCATGTTGAAAAAAATCGAACCTCCCGATTTTGTTTTCATAGATGGAAACCACCGGCTGGAGCCAACACTTCGTTATTTCAACTGGTTGCTCCCATTTGTTCACTCACGAAGTATTTTTGTATTTGATGATATTCATTGGAGTTCCGAAATGGAACAGGCATGGGAAGCGATTCGGTCTCATCCTTCGGTAACTTGTAGCATAGATCTGTTTTTTGTTGGAATCGTTTTCTTTTCACCCGATTTTATAGAGAAACAAAATTTTAGCATTAGGTTTTAGTTCCATGAGAATCTTTTCGCAAAAAAGTGTTTACTTTCATGGTAGAATTACCGCAATCAATTATGGTGTCAACAGAAAAGTCTCTCTGATTTTCCGGTTCCTGGAAAGTGAAATTGTTTTAACGGCGGTAATAGGTTGAGCATTGATTTTATGGAAACCTTTCTTGCTTTCATTTCGGCGCATCAGCAAATGATTTATATCGTCATCCTTATGGTTTTTTTGGGCATTGAAGTTATTGGAAGAGTGCCTTCTGTGCTACATACCCCATTGATGAGCGGTGCAAATGCCATCCATGGGGTGGTAATTATTGGCGCTATCATCGTTATGGGAGAAGCTTCTGCAGATAACTATCTGGCTCTGTTTTTAGGATTACTGGCCATGCTATTGGGTGCTATGAATGTTGTTGGAGGATTTGTAGTAACAGACAGGATGCTGGAAATGTTCAGAAGGAAAAAAGGAAAAGACCATGATACGTAAATAGAAATGGTATGGAATTACAGATTCTTACAATTATTTATATCATCAGTTCCATCACCTTTATCATTGGGCTGAAGATGCTCTCCCATCCCGATCGGGCAAGAATTGGAAACCTGGTAGCAGCAGGGGGAATGACCCTTGCTGTCATGGGAACCATATTTTTTTATAAAGACGAGAATGGCAGGGGACTGCAAAACCATTTGTGGATTTTTGGTGGCTTGTTAATAGGCGGAATTATCGGTACGGTGGCTGCCAGAAAGGTAAAAATGACGGCGATGCCCGAAATGGTGAGTCTTTTTAATGGGATGGGTGGAGGATGTGCAGCCCTGATTTCTGTGATTGAATTTGGACATTTAACAAACCGGGTGCAATCTGTTCCAGGATTAATGGCTATTGATGCTTCGTTTCAGAACGCATTAAGAGGCCCCTTGCTGATTATAGTGGCAGGGGTTGTAATAGGTAGTGTATCCTTTGCCGGGAGTATGATTGCCTGGGCTAAGTTAAATGGCTCCATCAAAGATATCATTTTCAAAGGGCAGCATTTTTTTAATAATTTGTTATTGCTGATTATTCTTTTAATAGCTTTTTTTCTGATAGTCCGAATGCCTGCGAACAGTGGTTTGATGCTATACAGTATTCTTGGGTTGTCTCTCCTTTACGGAATTGCCTTTGTAATGCCTATAGGAGGAGCAGACATGCCCGTAGTTATATCACTGCTCAACTCCTTTACCGGTGTGGCTGCAGCCTGCGGAGGGCTTCTTTACAATAACAAAGCCATGCTAACCGGTGGTATTCTCGTAGGTGCGGCAGGAACTTTACTCACCTTTTTGATGTGTAAAGCAATGAACCGTTCATTATTACATGTATTGATCGGTTCTTTTGGAGCCGACCAAAAAACCTCGGGGGGAGCGCAAAAGCAGGGAGCTTATAAAGAGATTTCTGTAAGTGAAGCGGCAATGTTGATGAATTATGCACAAAAAATTATTATTGTACCGGGCTATGGATTAGCCGTTGCCCAGGCACAGCATACCTGCCATGAACTGGAAAAGTTGCTGGAATCAAAAGGAATTGAGGTAACTTTTGCCATACACCCGGTGGCCGGCCGTATGCCCGGACATATGAATGTGCTGCTTGCGGAAGCAGAGGTAAGTTACGATAAGCTCCAGGAGTTGGAAATTGCCAATGAAGAATTTCCTTCTACTGATGTGGTGTTGGTATTAGGCGCTAATGATGTGGTAAATCCGGCCGCAAAACAAGACGCTTCGTCTCCTATTTATGGAATGCCCATTCTGGAAGTGAGCCTGGCCAAAGTGGTTATAGTAAACAAGAGGACCATGAAGCCCGGCTATGCCGGTATTGAGAATGCCTTATTTTATCAACCCAAAACCTCTATGCTTTTTGGAGATGCAAAAAAGGTACTGCAGGATCTGATAAGTGAGTTGAAGGAATTATAGTTCTGTATAAATTTGTCATTTAATCGTTTAGCGGAGGTACAATATCTTTGCATATTGAAATCAGCTATTGTTTTGCATTTTCCATCTCAGTTTATAGAAAGTTTACACAATGTTCAGGGCTTCTCAAAGGATAGCTTTGAGCAGGTTCACCTTTCAGGAAGACAGGTCACTTCTATCCGGTTGAATCCTTTAAAAAGCCGGATGTTTTCTGCATTATTTGAAAAATCAATGATACCGGTTTCTTCCTCCGTACCCTGGTGTAGTACCGGTTATTATTTGCAGAATCGTCCTTCATTTACCTTAGACCCGCTTTTTCATGCGGGATGTTATTATGTACAGGAGGCTTCGTCTATGTTTTTAGAACAGATCATAAAAACGGTTTGTCCTGATCACGGCTCGGAGACTTATAAAGTGTTGGACTTATGCGCTGCCCCGGGGGGTAAATCAACCCATCTTTCTGCTTTATTTCCCCAAAGTTTGGTTGTAGCCAATGAGGTGATTAAAACCAGAACAGGTATTTTACTTGAAAATGTGGTTAAATGGGGTATGGAAAATATTGTTGTGACACAAAATGATCCGGTAGATTTTGAAGCTTTATCGGATTATTTTGATGTGGTGGTGGTGGATGCTCCCTGCAGTGGCAGCGGGATGTTTAGAAAAGATCCCGATGTTATGCTGGAGTGGTCGGGGCAACAGGTAGCACTTTGCAGTAAAAGACAGCGGCGGATTTTGCAGGATATATGGCCTTCTTTGAAAGAAAACGGAGTACTGATTTATTCCACCTGTTCTTACTCGGAGGAAGAAAATGAGGCCATATTGGATTGGATGGCCGAAACTCTGGATGCTGAAACCATAGCCATACCTTACCCTGATGAATGGGGGATCGTTGAATCTGTGTCTGAGCAAAAGAAATGTTTAGGATATCGGTTCTTCCCTGATAAAATTGACGGGGAGGGTTTCTTTATTTCCTGCGTACGTAAGAAGGCTGCAACCGATAAGGACAGAGTAAAACCTGCGAAGCTGGATTGGGTACCACTGATAGAAAAGAAAGGAATATCGGATTATGTTATTTCACCGGAGAATTATGTAATCACTTGCTACAAAGACGATTGGTTAATCCTTCCGGAAAGAATGGCTGAGGAGGTAGCTGTTTTGAATGCAGGTTTGAGAATCAGAAAATGCGGTATAAAAGCCGGACGGATGATCAGGGAGGAGTTGGTGCCGGCCCATGATCTGGCGGTCAGTATTCTGATTTGCAGACAGGTGCCAGTCATTGAATTAGATAGACAGACAGCCCTTGATTATTTGTCGAGAAAAGAAATTTTTACTGAAATTGCTGTTCCGGGTTGGAATCTGGTCCGGTTTTTAGGGTGTAATTTAGGCTGGGTTAAAATATTGAAACATAGGATAAATAACTATTATCCGATGGCTTACCGTATATTAAAACGTTGATTTTCACGTTATATAAACCAATATCTATTTTTTACTTATTTTCGTAGGTGCTGAAATAAATATTATCTGATGAAGAAACTGGTGACCTTATTATTCTCTTTTGTCATAGTGTATACGTTGTATGCCCAGTCAGATCTTATTGTTCACTCCGGAGGTGAAAATTTTTATCTCCGGCATGTAGTGGCTGCTAAAGAAAATTTTTACAGCATAGGGAGATTATATAATATTTCACCCAAAGAAATAGCGCCCTATAATAATATTACGCTGAATACGGGTTTAGAAATTGGTCAGGAGTTGAAGATACCCTTACAAAGTGGAAATTTTGCCCAGCATGGTATAGCAGCTACTGATGAAGTGTTTGTTCCTTTGTATCATGTAGTTGCCCAAAGTGAAGGATTGTATCGAATCGGTCAGAATTATAACAGGATCAGTGTAACTGCCCTTAAAACATGGAATAGCTTAAATTCAGAATCTATCAGCAGCGGACAATTGCTGGTCGTTGGTTTTTTAAAGGTAAAGAAGTCATTATCCGATTTAAGCGCTTATGGTATAAAGAGAATTGGTGGCGCTGTTACTCAAACGCCTCCGCCGGTAGTGTCTCATCCTGCTGTACAGCCTGCCGGTAATGACAATGCTGTGGCATTGGTTGCTGCAGAACAAACCCAGCCGAAAACTGCGCCGGTAGTTGTAAATTCAGGACGTGATGACAGAGTGGAAGGAGCCGGGTTTTTTAGAAGCAGCTATCAGGCACAATCCTCGGGTTCTAATGCGTTTAAGAGTGAAATGGGATCTGGTGGAATTTTTAAGAGTACAAGCGGGTGGCAGGATGCCAAATATTATGCCCTGATGAATAATATCAATCCGGGTACCATTGTTCGCATTACCAATATAAATAATAATCGTACCATATTCGCCAAAGTACTTGGCGAACTTCCGCCCGGAAAAGAGAATGAAGGACTTCTGATTCGTATTAGTAATTCCGGAGCCGCGGAACTCAAAATTAATGACAGAGAAACTCAATTCTCGGCTCAGGTAGCATATGCCAGAGATATACGATAAAGCCAGGTAGTGTATTTAGTGCAGCAGGTGATTCTCCTTTGTCATGTCAGAACAATTTCAAATTGAGATTGTATCTATAACAGATTCTAACGATAGCGCTGGAGAGATTTCTTCTACCTCCAATTCTACTTTCCCATTTATACCGTTACCTTTGTTAGGAACAAAAAATCTTGGCTGCGCATTCAGCGTTTTTCTGATTATCATTGTCCTATATAATAATTCATTAAACCTTCTGTATGGTTATACGTGGAACCTGTTGCGAAATTCAACCATCTTTTAAACGGCTAATATTATTTTTTCCTATTTTCTTCCTTTTTCTTATAGACGCTGCATTGGTTCAGGCAGGTGGCCGGGGAGGGCTTTTCATTTTTCCATTTGCCGAAGCCGACTCCGTAATTGTAAAAGGAATAGTAACAGATGCAGATGATCAAATGCCTTTAAGCGGAGTTTCTGTGGAGAACCTCCGCACAGGTAAGGGGAGTATAACGAATGCCGATGGTGAGTTTACGATTACGGCTACGGCCGGAGATCAACTGCAGTTTTCCTTTGTAAGCAGATCAACCAGGGTAGTTACCTATAATGGAGAGACTTTTTTAAATATTGTGATGATCCGGAGTGAGGGGGCGATGTCAGAAGTGATCATTACTGGTTTTCAGAATTTGGACAAGAAGAAGTTTTCCGGTGCGGCCACATCTCTGAAGGCTTCCGATATAAAAATGGAAGGGGTGGCAGATGTAAGCCGTATGCTGGAAGGGAGGGTAGCGGGCGTTTCTGTTCAGAACGTTTCGGGAACCTTCGGTGCAGCGCCCAAGATCAGGATCAGAGGGGCTACCTCAATCAATGGTGAAAACAAGCCGCTCTGGGTAGTGGATGGGGTGGTGCTGGAGGATATTGTAAATATCTCCAATGATCAATTGTCCAGCGGAGATCCTACAACGCTCCTGGGCTCTTCAGTGGCCGGGATTAGCGTGAATGATATTGAAAGTTTTGATATTTTAAAAGATGCGGCTGCAACAGCCTTATATGGGGCTCGTGCCATGAATGGGGTGGTAGTGATTACTACAAAAAAGGGTAGGGCAGGCCGCCATAACGTAACCTATACGGGCAATTATACTACGCAGTTTAAGCCCCAATATGCCGATTATAATATTATGAATTCAGTTGAACAGATGTCTGTCTTATCTGAACTCGACCGGAAGGGCTGGCTTACAACAGACGTGCTGCGCAGAGGTAATTATGGGATTTACGGAAAGTATTATGATCTGATTACTGAAGTATTGCCCGATGGGAGCTTTGCTATGCCCAATACGCAGGAAGCCAGGAGAGACTATTTGTTGCGTTATGCCAAAGCTAATACTGATTGGTTTGATATCCTCTTTCGCCAGTCTTTTGTACAGGAGCATGCTTTAAGTATTTCTTCGGGTAGTGATAAACTACAGTCCTTTTTTTCTACTTCTTTTTATAACGATAACGGGTGGACTCCGGCGGATCATGTGAATCGCTATACCCTCAATTTCAGGAATAATTATACGTTTTCCAGGAAGTTTTCTGCAGGGTTTCTAACAACCGGCTCTTATCGGCAGCAGGCAGCCCCGGGTACGGTTTCCAGAAAGACCAATGCAGTATCCGGACAATATGAACGGGATTTTGATATCAATCCGTTCAGCTATGCCCTCAATACCAACCGTGCCTTAACGGCTTACGATGAAAATGGAGAAAGAGAATATTTTACCAGAAACTTTGCTCCCTTTAATATCCTGACCGAACTTGGGAATAACCGGCTTAAGATAAATGTAATTGATCTTAAACTTCAGGGAGATGCCTCGTATAAATTTACCCCCCATTTACGCTATGAATTTATTGGCGCTATCCGGTATGTGCGTTCCACAAGAGAGCAGGAGGTAACGGAAAACTCAAATATGGCCAATGCTTACCGTGCCGCCGGAACCGCGGAAATACGAAAAAATAATCCTTATTTATATCAGGACCCGGAGAACCCCGGTGCGGAAAAAGTGGTGGTGCTGCCCTATGGCGGTTTTTATAATCGCGTGGAAGATCAGTTGTTAAATTTTGATGTTAGAAATAGTTTAAACTATGTGAGAAAATTCGGGGGGGATGATGAACATGATGTGAATCTGTTAATCGGACAGCAAATTAAATATGCAGACCGGCAAAATGCTGCATCAAACGGTTATGGCTACCAGTACGATAATGGCGGAACTTCCACACCGGATTTTCAGATGCTGAAGCAAATGATTGAACAAAATTTTCCGTATTACGGAATGACGAAGGACTTTGACCGGTTTGCCGCTTTCTATTTTAATGCACAATATACCTATAAGAATAAATACAATTTTTATGGTACCGTCAGGTATGATGGATCTAACCGGCTGGGCGCTTCTCCTCAGGCCAGATGGTTGCCCACCTGGAGTTTTGGCGGGGCATGGAACATAAATGAGGAAGCTTTTTTAAGAGAGGTGGAAAGTGTGAATTATTTAAAACTTCGTGCCAGTTATGGATTAACAGCCAGTATGGGCCCGGCTACCAATTCCAACATTGTATTACGTAATGAAAATATTCACCGCCCTTTTATCTCGGATATGGAGACGGTAATTTACATTGAACATCTGGCTAATACCCAGCTTACCTGGGAGAAGAATTATACCGGCAATATAGGATTGGATGCCGGCCTGCTCAATAACCGGCTTTCTGCTACCATTGATCTGTATTATCGAAGGAGCTTTGATTTAATAGGAGTGATCAGAACTTCGGGTATTGGAGGTGAATTTGAGAAAAATGCCAATTATGCTGATCTTGTTGCCCAGGGGGTGGAAGTGCTGTTAGGGGGGCAACCCATAGTTCGAAAAAACTGGGATTGGAAAGTGAATCTGACTTTTGGATATAATACCTCAAAGATTACCAATTCCCAATATTTGCCCTGGATTTTTGATCTGGTGAAGCAGGAAGGAGGTAACCGGCTTGGCTACCCGGTAAATAGTCTGTTTTCTATAAAATTTGCCGGACTAAATCCTGATACCGGAGTGCCTGAATTTATTAACGAAGAAGGGAAACGCTCTTCTGCGGTATTTATGCAGTCGGACAGCACCAGTAATCTTGCCTATGAAGGACCTGTGGATCCCACTATTACAGGCGGTTTTAATAACACCTTTAATTATAAAAATTTTTCGCTTAACGTCTTTATTAGCTATCAGGCGGGAAACAGGGTCAGACTTTCACCCGTTTTTAAGAATAGTTATTCTGAATGGGATGCCTCTCCGAAAGAATTTCACGATCGTTGGCTGATGCCCGGGGATCAGCAGATTACCAACATTCCTTCAATCATGGATTATTATCAGTCCGTATTAACCGATGGAAGTCCTTTTAACTATCCTTATAATAATTATAATTATTCCACGGAACGTGTTGCGCGAGGTGATTTTGTAAGACTGAAGAGTGTATCGCTTACCTATATGCTGCCCTCCTCTTTAGTACAGCAAAGCCATTTTTTAAAAACGGTTTCTTTCACAGCAGCAGCCATTAATCCCTGGTTAATCTATGCCGATAAAAAGCTGAATGGACAGGATCCTGAATTTTTTAATGCAGGTGGTGTGGCGCAGCCGGTTCAAAAACAAGTTACCCTTTCTTTAAAATTAGGTTTTTAATTGTCGTGAGTTATGAAGTTTAAGATTCAATATATCATTTTGCCGGTTCTCTTGCTGAGTTCCTGTGGCAAATACCTCGAACGGGATCCTGACAACAGAGCTACGTTGAGCAGTCCGGCTAAAGTTTCGCAATTACTTGCCAGCGCTTATCCTTTGGCTAATTACATGTCATTTGCCGAAGCTATGTCGGATAATGCGGGTGATAAAGGTACGGGAGAGGCAGATGTTACCAACTCGGCTCCTTATGGTTTTGAAAATGTTACTAATTCCGATCAGGATTCTCCCGATAATTACTGGCATGCCTGTTATCAGGCAATAGCCTCTGCTAATCTTGCACTTCAGGCTTGTGAGCAGGCTGTTCACCCAGAGCAATACCGGGCGCAAAAAGGGGAAGCTCTGATTGCCAGGGCCTATGCTCATTTTATGCTGGTAACCTTTTATTCCAAGCCTTTTGATGTTGCTACAGCGGCCTCCAATCCTGGCATACCTTATGTTATGGAACCCGAATCGTTGGTTAATAAAACCTACAAAAGAGGTTCAGTGGCTGAAGTATATGCAAAAATTGAAAAGGATTTATTGGAAGGCCTACCATTGATAGATGATGCCTCCTATACAGTGCCGAAATATCACTTTACCCGTGCGGCAGCTAATGCCTTTGCTGCCCGATTCTTTTTATACAAAAAAGAATATGAAAAAGTGCTTCAATATGCCATTGAATCCATACCCGATTTCCTGTCAAACCTGCGTCCCTGGAATACCACTTATCAAAGTTATGGAATCAACAATTTGCCTGCGGAATACCAGAAAACTTCTGAGCCGGCAAATTTATTGCTGGTGAGTTGTTCCAGTCTTTACAATTATGGCTTATCGTATATACGATACCGTTATGCACTTACGCCTGGTTTAAAGACGATTATTTTTAATAAGCCACTTGAGGTAACAGGTGGCGACTGGGCCTTCATCACAGGTTTTGTAGGATCGCAGAAAAACCCGGGGGTTCCTAAGTTAAATTACACTGATTTCTTTAGGGATGACCCTACTTCTGATTTTGGCTTACCCTATGGCACCATAAGTCTTTTAACCGCAGAAGAAGTATTGTTTAATAAGTCCGAAGCTAATGCCTACCTTGGTAATTATGACGCAGCTATTAAAGATTTGAACCTCTATCTGAGTACCCGGCTGGTGGGCGTTACACCAGGCAGCCTCCCTGCTAACAGAACCATTACACAAGCTAGGCTCAGGCAGCATTATAATAACAGCTATAATATTCAGGAATCGCTGGTAAAGTATATTCTTGAATTAAAACGGATTGAGTTTATACATGAAGGCATGCGATGGTTTGATATCCTTCGGTGCAATCTTCCTGTAACCCATGATTTTGTGGGAGCAGGAGGCGCTGTTACCAATTCTATAATTATAGATGTTGAAGATAAACGCAGACAGTTAAAGCTTCCGGATGAGGTAAAACTTTCCGGAATTAATGATTTGAACCGATAAAAGTCAAGCAATGAAGAAGATAAAGAACTTTTCCCTGGGGATGATCTGCATGATGGGTTTGCTTTCTTGTGGAAAGGACCGGATTCATCCTGCTGATGCCGAAAATATAGTTGACCTTGGTGGAGAAACCTGGACAAAAACGGATATTGACCAGTGGATCAGTGATTCGCTCGTTACGCCTTATAACATAAATGTGAAATACAAATGGGATGCTTTTGAAGATATGGGCGATATCAGCGCCATTATCGTTCCCCCAAAAGAAAATCATATCATTCCTATTCTTAAGGCGGTGCGCCGAACCTGGATCAGTCCGTATATTGACGTAGCATCTGCAAAGTTTTTTAATCAAATTTCGCCCAAGTTGATCTATATGGTTGGGAGCCCTGCTTTTGAGGAAAGTGGTGCTATTAAATTAGGTGTGGCAGAAGGCGGAAAGAAGGTTATCTTACTCGCCATCAACTTTTCAAAAACTAAAGATATGGATGGATATCAGGCAGCGGATAGCTCCTGGATAAAAGAAATGTTCCTTACTATTCATCATGAATTTGGTCATATTCTGCATCAGAATGTTTTGTATCCTCCGGATTTTAAAAACCTCAATCCCAACCTTATAACCTCTAACTGGCAGGACTATTCGGATACCGAGGCTTTACTTGATGGATTTATTACAGCTTACTCCATGAACACCATTGATGATGATTTCGTGGAAATGATTTCCCACCTGCTGGTAGAAGGGGAGGACTGGTTTGAACAAATGCTGGCTTCTATTCCCGACGGAGTATCGCGAAGAGGCACTACACGCGAACAGGCTGTTGCCCGCTTGCGTTCAAAAAAGTCCATAGTGGAAAACTATTACAGGCAGGTATGGAATATCAATTTTTCTGATTTGCAAAGTCGGGTGAGAGCTGCTGTAGCGGCATCACTTTATTAAACACTTTTTCATTTTAAAAGTTATGACAATACGGTTTCTATATATTTTTTTGTTGGTGGTAGCGGTTTCATCCTGCCGGAAGGATAACGATCCTTTGTTCAGTGAAACGCCTGATCAAAGATTGGAAAAGAAACTGGGTGCATATCAGGAACAGCTCAGTAGCGCTCCTTTTGGATGGAAATTATTATTGCAGCCCGCAGGAGGCGGAGCCTATAGTTTTTATGTGAAATTCAATTCTGAAAACAGGGTACAGATGGTATCCGATTTTGATTCCAGCTCTGCCGTAAAGGTTGAGGAAAGCAGTTACCGGTTGAAGGCGTTGCAGCAGCCCAGTATCATCTTTGATACCTATTCTTATCTTCACGTGTTGTCCGACCCTGATGCACGAGTGAATGATGGAGAGTGGGGCTTAGGACTGCAATCAGACTTTGAGTTTTATTTCAGTGATACCACTTCTTCAGAAACGTTGCATTTAACCGGCAGGGTGAATGGGAGTAAAGCCATCCTCGTAAGGGCTACGCAAGAAGAAAGCCAGTCTTATACAAATGGCGACTTTAATGTGAATTTATTTTCATCTCTTGAGAAGAAGATTCTGCAATATTTTAAGCAATTCACTATTAATGGTAAATCTTACGACCTTATTATAAACCCCCGTTCCCGGAAAATCACTTTTACCTGGCTGGATGATCAGGGAAATAGCAATTCTTTTTTTACATCCTTTTATTTTTCCTTGAGAGGAATTGAATTTATTCAGGCCTTTGTGATTGACAACCTGCTTATTTCAGGGTTTTATGATCCTTCCTGGAGCGATGCCACCCGCACCATTACTATTAATTCTACGGTATCGGGACCACCGGAGATTGCAGTCCGTATGGGAAACGGCTATCTTG